>JBOGTU010000052.1:0-3338 GCA_050695655.1 Chloroflexota bacterium
CCATGAAGGGGAACAGGCCGCTGAAGTTCTTGTTCAGCACCTCGGCATCCGCACTGTGATGCCAGCGGTGCCAGCCGGGGCTGGCGATCAGCCAGCGCAAGGGGCCGTACGTCCAGTCCAGATTGCAGTGCAGGAAGATGGGATACAGCGCCAGGAAGGGTGCATAGCCGGCCACCACTGTGCTCGTGAAGCCGGCGAAGTAGATCACCAGCACTGAGGCCATGCGGCTGATGATGCTCTCCACGGGGTGCACTCGGGAGGCCGCCAGCCAGTCCACCTGGGTCGGGCTGTGGTGAATGGCGTGGAAGCGCCACAACCAGGGCACCAGGTGAAAAGCACGGTGCGTCCAGTAGCCCACCAGGTCGCCCAGCAGCAGCACCTCCAGCACTTGCACAGCGCGGGGCTGCCCGCCCACTATAGAGGCGCCCGAGCGGGCGATGCCATGCGCCGTGAGGCCAATGGCAATGGCCAGCAGCGCGGCCGCCGCGAAGCGCGTGATCACACCGTTGAAGAAGAAGTAGATCAGATCCGTGAAGCTGTCCTTCCGCCAGCGCGGCTGCTCCTGCACCTCTGGCCACAACGACTCCAGCACCGAAAAGGCAACCGCCAGCACCACAAAGCCGATGACGATGTTCATCTCGCACGTCCTCTCTGCGCCAAGTTCTGTCGATCATGCTGGACCAGGTCGCTGAGGGATGGCTGAGGGCCGGCTGAGCCAGCGGCCAGAAGCAGCCGCCGGCTCGACCCTTCAGCGCGCGGGGCGCCCGCCCATGGGTGCGGCGGCCGGAGCGGGCTTGGTGATAGCGTCGAGCGCCTCCCGATCCTCCTGGCTGGGCAGCCACTCGCCGGCGGCGGCGTTGGCTTTCACCTGCTCGGGCCTGGTGGCGCCGGAGATCACGGAGGCTACACCCGGCTGCGCCGCCAGCCCGCCGATGGCCACCTGCAGCAGCGACACGCCTCGGTCGCGGGCGTAGCCCTCAATGGGATCGAGCTTGTCGAACTGCTCGTCGGTCAGGGCGCCTGGCCGCGCAGCCAAGCGCGAGCCCTCGGGCGCGGGTGCGCCGCGCTGGTACTTGCCGCTGAGCAAGCCGTTGGCCAGCGGGAAGAAGGGGATGATGCCCAGGCCGTACTTGACGGCGGCGGGGGTGATGTCCCGCTCCAGGCCTCGATCCAGCAGGCTGTAGCTGTTCTGCGTGGCGATGAAACGGGCCAGGTTATGCGTTCGCGCGATCCAGTCCGCCTCTACCAGCTGCCAGGCGGAATGGTTGCAGGTGCCGATGTAGCGCACCTTACCCTCACGCACCAGCTCTGTGAGAGCCTCAAGCGTCTCCTCCATGGGGGTCCGCGGATCGGGGAAGTGCAGGTAGTAGAGGTCGATGTAGTCCGTTTGCAGGCGCTTGAGACTGTCCTCCACGGCGTGGCGCACGTACTGGCGCGACCCGTGCGCCTCCGGACTTACCGGGCCGGCGGGCATGCCCGGCATCCGCATGCCGCCCCGGCCGAACTTGGTGGCGACCACCACGTGCTGGCGGCGCCCCTTCAGCACCTCGCCCAGCATCCGCTCTGACTCGCCACCACCGTACAGCTCGGCGGAGTCGATGAAGTTGATCCCGCACTCCAGCGCCGCGTCCACCACAGCCCGCGTGGCCGCCAGATCGATGCGCATGCCAAAGTTGTTGCCCCCCAGGCCGACCAAGGAAACCGCCAGGCCGGACCGGCCAAGTTGTCGATACTGCATAGACGTTCTGTTGACCCCTACTTCCGCTTGTTGTTGTGTTCCCGCATTGCTGCCGAAGGCTCGTCAGGCGGTGGCGCGCCAGGTGCTGGCCGCGTCCAGAGCCGCCAGCGATTCAGCGCTCAGCGTCACTTCGGCCGCGCCCAGCAGGTCACGCACCTGCTCTGGTGTGGTGGCGCTGGCGATGGGCGCGGTGATGCTGGGCCGCGCCAGCACCCAGGCCAGGGCGACCTGTGCCGGCGTAGCCGAGTGGGCCAGGGCGGCGCGCTCCACCTGGTCCAAAATGGCAAAACCGCGGTCGTTCATGTAGCCGCGCTCCACGGCAGCCGCGCGGCCCGATTTAGGCAGCGGCGCGCCCTTGCGATACTTGCCCGAGAGGAAGCCGCTGGCCAGGCCGTAGTAGGTGATCACGCCCAGGCCCTGCTCCTGGCAGGCCGCCTCCAGGTCGCGCTCGTAGGGCTCGCGATCCACCAGGTTGTAGCGAGGCTGCAAGCTTTCGTAACGCACCCAGCCCTGCTTGTCGCTCACCCATAGTGCGCGAGTCAGCCGCCAGGCGGAATGATTCGATGCGCCGATGTAGCGCACCTTGCCCTGGCGCACCAGGTCATCGTAAGCGCGGAGGGTCTCTTCCAGGGGCGTTTCCGGATCGTCGTAATGGGACATGTACAGGTCGATGTAGTCCGTCTGCAAGCGGCGAAGCGAATCCTCCACGGCCTGCATGATGTGCTGGCGGGAGAGGCCGCGATCGTTCGGGCCCTTTCCCATGGGGCTGTACACCTTGGTGCCCACCACCATGGCGCGCCGGTTTCCGCGGCTCTTGAGCCAGCTGCCGAGGATGGCTTCAGACTCGCCGCCGGAGTTGCCTGGCACCCACATGGAGTACGCGTCGGCCGTGTCGATGAAGTTGCCGCCACCCTCCGCGTACGCATCGAGCACGGCAAAGGACTGAGCCTCGTCCACTGTCCAACCAAAGGGGTTGCCACCCAGGCACAAGGGGGCCACCTTGAGGCCTGTCTGGCCTAACCGACGCATCTGCATAGCTGCTAAGCGTACTTGGTTGAGAAATTGGGATAAGGGTTGCGAATTGAGGGTTCGAACGGGGATGAAGTGGAGAGCTTTACCAGTAGCCGCGACGGAAGTCGCGCGCGCCGCCGCGCAGGAAGGTGGGGCAACTCTCGGCATCGCCCACCAGGTAGGGGGTCACCTCGGCCAGATCGCGCACCGAATCGGGGTCGTCCACGGTCCAGCGCTGCTCGTAGCAGGAGTAGCTGGGGTACACGGTGGCCTGGTCCCAGCTCTCGCCGATGGCCTTGGCGCGGCTGCGTGCGATCACCAGGTTGATGCACTCCAGGCAGGTGGCCGGGCGAGCCTCCGTCTCACGCCGCCACCGCGGGTGGTATTCGCCCTCGCCGCGCCGCTCGTTCCGCTGGGGCGCGTCAGCTTCCCGCGCGTCTCGCCGGCTCTGCCGGCTGGCACCACTCTTGGCCACATCCTCCCGGCCGCGGCGGCTGTTGGCGCCGTTGGGCTCGTCGGACAGCCCAGCACGCCCGCGAGCAGCGCCGGTGGGCTCGTCCGGCTGGTTGCGCTGGCGGGTCGGGCCACC
>JBOGTU010000053.1:0-7321 GCA_050695655.1 Chloroflexota bacterium
CCCAGACCACGCGCCGAGCGTTCTGCCAGCCGGCGTCATGGGACTAGATGGCTGGGCCGACCGGCTGCTGGTTCTCGTACTGCCTATGGCAGGCCATGCTGGCCTGGCAAGCGCTCATTGGCCGGAAACATGCCGCGGCGGCCGGGGTGGGTCGGCCTCGCAGCGTGAATTGAGCTCGGCGGGTGCCATGGCAGCGCTCATGGCCTTTCGGCCAAAATTCCCGTCTAGCGGATGGTGACGCTGGCGAGGCCGGTGTGCATCTCCAGGGCCACTTTATTGGTGGCGCTGGCATAGTTGGGCGATTCGTACACGCTGTGGTTGTGATCGCTGCTCAGCTGTGGGAAGCGCGAGCCGGCGACGTCCAGCGAGCTTAACCCGCCCTGGTAGTCGATGTGCGCCGCCACGCCGGCTGGGATGATCACGGTTAGCGAGGCTGCGCCACCCTCGATCTTCGCGGTCGTGGTGCCGGCGGCCTGGGGCAGCGTGATTTGCGTGCTGCTGGCGCCGGTTTGCACCGTGAGGTTGGTGACCTTGAGCTGGCTGAGGTCGATGGTGTTGCTGCTTGCGCCGCCATCCACTGTCAAGCTCAGCGGCAGCCCTGGGGCAAGCAGCAACTTTTCGGTAGGAGTGCCGCTGCTGCCAAAAGGCCAGCCGTGCCATCCACCACTACTGCTCTGCAGGTCGTAGGTCAGCCGCCCCACGCCGTTGTCCACTGTGTAGCTCGGGTGAGGCGCCAGCTGGCCGGGTCCGTTGTAGCTCAGCGAAGCGAGGTCGCTGCCGCCCGTCGCGAGCGCCCCAACCGCCAGAGAGCCGGCGCCGAAGCTCAGTCGAACGTCCGCCTGCTGTGCACCGCCCTGTGCCTGCGTCAGTGTCACCGCCTGCCCGATAGTCGTGTCCGTCGAGGCGCCCTGCAAGCTGCCGGAACCGAACACAATGCTGGCCAAGGCGATCACGGCGACGAGCAGGGCCAGGACGACCCCGCGCAGCCCATAGAGCGCATCGCGGAACAGAAGCTCCAGGCCCACCAGCACCAGGAGCAGCGGCCACAGGTGCCACAGATTGCTCCACACGCTGGAGCTCAGGATGCCCGCGTTCTGCAGCAGCAGCACGCCACCCAGCACGATGAGCAGTACCGGCCACAGCAGCCCGCCATACCCGTGGCCGCCCCGCTGCCGCCGCTGCCAGCGTTCCTGCCGGCGCCGTTCCTTCTCGTGATGGCGCCACTCCCGGCGGCTGGAGAAGCGCGGTGGCGGCGGCTGCGGGTGCTGGTTGGGCTCCGGCACCGCCTCCGGGCTGGGCGTTTCAGCGGCCATGATTCAACGCGCCAACGGCCAGGCTGCTGCCTGCCACGAATGCTCGCTCACCAGCGGCGCCGCCCCAGGAGTGCCACGCCAATCACAATCAGAATGGCCGGCCAGAGGATGTTCCAGTTCACCCAGTGCAGCACTCCCATCTGGTTCACCAGGAAGATGAGCCCCAGGCCGATGAGGATGATGCCGCCGGTGTAGCGCCGCCGCGAGTAGTCGTACCCGCGGCTGTACTGGCCAGCCGCCGGATCAGCGCCCTCACCGGTGGGCGCAGCGGCGCTGGATGTGCCGCCCCAGCTCTCATCCCAGCCGCGGTCGTCCGGCGGCATGATGAAGGCTAAGGCGCAGTAAGCGCACAGCGCCAGGCCCGCCGTGAGCACGGTGGCCACCACCCAGAACAGGCGAACCAGCACCGGGTCCATGTCAAAGTACTCGGCCATGCCGCCGCACACGCCAGCCCACATCCGCTCGCGCCGGCTGCGGCTAAGCCGGTGATGTCGCCCCGTTGGCAGAAATGGATCGCTGTCCATGTCCTTCGCTCTCCTCGTGCTGTCGGTCACTGGTGGGACGAGCCAGCGGGAGAAATTGTTGCGCGTGAGTGAGCACTGGCGCGCGTTTTGCGCTGCACGCGGGCTGAACGAGACTTTCCCCAAGCTTAACCTTGCTTTCACACATCCTTCATCCCATCCCGTTAGCTTGCAAGGAGACAAGGGGACGACCTTCCGGCGGTTCCGCGGGGAGGAGATGGAGATATTGACATGCGACTGTGCCTGGCATCACTGCACCCACGCGCCCTGAGCGGGCAGATTGACAGCCTGGCCGGGCTGGGCCGAGCGCTCGTGCGCCGCGGGCACACGGTGCAGCTGGTGGCGCCGTTCGATACGGGGCGGCTGCTGGAGGACCCACTCACCCAGCTCGACGGCGGGCCGCGTAGTCTGGTGGGTGGGGCACAGAGCATGGCCCACGCGCTGCCGCGCATCCTGCAGGCGAGCGGCTCTGCCGACCTGCTGCACGTGGCCCTGCCAACGCCAGCCTTCAGCTGGGTTGGTGACTTGCTGGGGCGGCGCGCAGGCGTGCCGGTGCTGGTAAGCTACGAGGGGCACCTGGCTCAGGCTAGTGAGGCGCTGGCGTGGCACAACCTGCGCCGCGGCGCCAAGAGCTGGCTCACCCTGTGGGGCGTGAACAACGGCTTCTTTGGCCGGCTGGGGCACCACCACTGCCGGCGTTACATCGTGAGTACGGAGCTGCAGAGGCACGAGCTGGAAGCACTCGGGGTCTCGGGTGAAGACATCACGGTTGTGCCGAACATCGTCGATCGCGCGAAGCTGCGGCGGCTGAAGCGGGAGCAGGCGCGGCAGGCGCTCGGCTTGACCAGCCCTCACCGCTGGGTGGGCTATGTGGGCCACTTCAACCAGGTGAAGGGCGTGGATACGCTGGCCCGCGCTTTCGTGCAGCTGGCGCAGCGTGATGCTGAGGTTGAGCTGGTGCTGGCCTGGAGCGGCCAAGGCAGCGACGCGCCCGTGCGGCGCATCCTGCGGCCGGTGAGCAACCGGGTGCACTGGCTGGGCAAGGTGGACGTGGGCACTTTCCTCTCGGCCATCGATGTGCTGGCCCTGCCGTATCGCTCCACTGCCGGCCAGAGCGCGATCCCGGCCCTGGTGATCGAAGCGCTGCACATGGGCCGGCCGCTGGTCACGGCGCGGCTGCCGCTGCTGGAAGAGGTGCTGGAGGATGGTGAGACCGCGCTCCTCTCCACGCCCAACGCGGCTGGTGACCTGGCGGCCAACCTCGAACGGCTGCTTGGCGACGCTGCGCTGGCGCGCCACATGGTGGCGTCGCAGCTGCGCGCCAGCTGGGATTTCGCCCCCGAGCGCCTGTGCGACCAGTACGAAGAACTGTACAGTGCCACGCTTGCCGGCGGCGTGCTGGCGCGGCAAGTCGCCTGAGGGTAGGCGACGTGCGCGCGGTATGGCGGTTAGCCGGCCTGGGGCTGGCGCTGGGTATGCTGGCCGGCGCGGGCGAAACGGCCCGGCTGGTGTGGCTGGTGCCTTCCAATAGCGTGCCGTGGCGGCTGGCTGTATACGCCGCCGCCATCGACGGTGCGGCGGCGGCGGCGGTGCTCTTCCTCGCCGCGGCCGGCTGTGCCATCGCCCACCGCCTTCGCCACCGGCGGCCGGCGAGCACGCCGGAGGGCGGCTTGCCACCTCGCCGCGCACAAGCCATGTCGCGCCGGGCACTGCTGCGGCTCACGGCGGGATCGCTGGCGGCGGTGGCCGTGGTAGGCGTGGGCGCTGCCATGCGGCGCCGCGCGGATGGAAGCAACATGGCGCTGGCAGCGCAGAGCGTGCCCAGCGGCACCAACAGCCGGCCGCCAAATTTCGTGCTCATCACCGTGGATACGCTGCGCGCGGACCGGTTGGGCTCGTATGGCAACGGCACCGTCCGCACGCCAGCACTGGATGCCCTGGCCGCGGGTGGCGCGCGCTTTCTGTGGCACTTCATTCAGGAGCCGCAGACCAACCCCTCCCATGCCAGTATGTTCACCGGCCAGTACCCCTCCAGCAGCGGCATTCGCGTGCACATGGTGGACAAAGTGCCGGCGAGGTTGGAGACGCTGGCCGAGCTGCTGGCGGCGGGCGGCTATCAAACGGCTGGCCTGTACAGCTGGCTGAGCTTCGACCCTCAGTACTGCGGCCTCAACCGTGGCTTCGACGTGTACCGCAACACTGCGCCCCCGCCGTCCTCGGTCATGGCCAACCCCGCCATCAAAGGGGCCATGGCGCAGTACCGCGTGGCCGAGCAGTACCTGGTGCTGCCCCAGGCGCTCAACCAGTTGGTGCCCCTCAAGTCCGATGTAGAGAGCACCGCCAAGGGCGATGCCGCCCGCACCACGGACGCGGCCATTGCCCAGCTGCGCGGTTTCTCGGCCAGTGCGCCCTTCTTCCTGTGGGTGCACTACTTCGACCCGCACTACCCCTATCAGCCACCCGCCTCGTTCGCTCCGCTGTACAGCCCCAACTACAGCGGTCCCATCAACGGCAGCATGGCCGTGGTGGACGAAGTGCAAACAGGCAAGCTGCAGCCCCGAGGAGCCGACCTGCAGCGGCTGATCGGCTTGTACGAATCCGAGATCACATATATGGATGGCGAGATCGCGCGCTTGCTGAGCGCCGTCGACACGCTGAACCACCCCTCGGGCACGGCCATCGCGCTGACCGGCGATCACGGCGAGAGCTTTGGCGAGCACGCGGATTTGGATGAGGGGGGCGACTACTTTCACCCGCACAGCTTGTACAACACGGAGCAGTGGGTGCCGCTGCTGCTCAGCTGGCCAGGCCACGTGCCGGCGGGCAGCACTGTGAACGCGCCAACGCAGGCGATCGACATCTTCCCCACCTTCCTGGAGATGGCTGGTCTGCGCGGCTCGCCTCAGGCTCAGGGCGCCAGCGTGCTGCCGCTGCTGGATGGGCGCGACGATGGTGCCACGCACGCGGCCTACGGGTCCATGCCGGATTATGTATTCACCTCAGTCGCGTCCGGCGGGTGGAAGCTGCTGCGCAACAACGCCAGCGGCACCCAGCGCCTGTTCAACTTGATCGGCGACCCGGCCGAGCAGCACGATCAACTCGCGGCCGAGCCGGCCGTGGCCGCGGGGCTGGCGGCGAACCTCACGTCCTGGATGAAGGCCGCCCATGTCAGCTAGAAGTTTGGCTGGAAATGCGCCACGACAGCCGGAGAGGAGCTCTCTCGCAGCTTCGGTTGAGCTCGGCGAGCGCGTAACCGCGGAGCGTCGGTTGAGGGCCGCCTATGGCTTTCCAGCCAAACCTCTGAAGGCGCTGCCGCGTTGAGCCTGGGCCTGCGCGCGCCGCTCTCGCGCCGCCGTTTGCTGGGGGTGCTGGGTACGGCGACCGCGGGGCTGGCGCTGGCCGCCTGCTCCAGCGGATTCGCGACTGGCGCGGCCAAACGGCCGGTGGAGTTAGCCGGCAGCTCAGCCCGGGCCACCGCCGCCGGCAGCTCAGCCCGGGCCACCGCCGCCGGCAGCCGGCGCAACAGCTACGTGGCGGCCATACCGCCGCCCAGCATCGCGCTGGTCACCATCGACACGCTGCGCCACGACCAGCTGGGCATTTACGGACACCCCTTTGTAAAAACGCCCGCGCTCGATGCCTTCGGCGCTTCGGGCGTGCGCTTCAACCGGCATCTGGTGCAGGAGCCGCAGACGAATGCATCACATGCCAGCCTCTTCAGCGGAATGTACCCTGCCAGCAGTGGCGTGCGCGTGCAGAGTGTGGATAAGCTGCCTGCCACGCTGTCCACCCTGGCCAGTGTGCTGGCCGGCCGCGGCTACCAGACCGCCGGCCTGTTCAGCTGGATCAGCCTGGAAAATCAGTTTTGCGGGTTGCAGCAGGGCTTCCAGGTGTATCAGGACCTCAGCGCCCCACTGGCGCCAGGGGGCAATCCCTACGACCTGGCGACGCGCAAAGGCCGGGCAGACCACACCACGGACGTGGCCATCAGCCAGCTGGGCGCGTTCAGCAAAAACGCGCCCTTTTTCTTGTGGGTGCACTACTTCGATCCGCACTATCCCTATCAGCCGCCTGGCGCCTTCGCCACAATGTACGACGCTGCCTACCAGGACCTGGTGGATGGGACCTTGCAAACGGTCGATGCCATTCAGGGCGGCAGCCTCAAGCCCACGCCACAGGACGTGCAGAAGCTGCAGGCGCTGTACCAGGGCGAGATCAGCTTTCTGGACAGCCAGATCGGCCGCCTCTTTGCGCAGCTGAGCGGCAGCAACATCGTGGTCGCGGTCACAGGCGACCACGGCGAAAGCTTTGGCGAGCACGCCGACCTTGATGAGAATGGCAACTTCTTTCACCCGCACAGCCTGTACAGCTCGGAGCAGCAGGTGCCGCTGCTGCTGCGCTACGGCCCAGTCACCAGGCCGGGCAGCACCATCGGCGCCACCACGCAGGCCATCGACCTGCTCCCCACGCTGCTGCAGCTGGCCGGCGCCCCCGTTCCGGCGCAGGCCCAGGGCACGAGCCTGCTGCCGCTGCTCAATGGGTCGGACGGCGGCACCGGCCGGGTGGCCTTTTCGGCCATGCCGGATGACGTGTTCACGTCCGTCACCAGTAACGGCTGGCGACTGATCCGCAACAACGTCAGCGGCACCCAGCGCCTGTTCAACCTGGGCGCGGACCCAGGCGAGCAGCATGACCTGCTGCCCGCCCAGGCGGACCAGGCCGCCAGCCTTGGCGCCCGACTGGAGGGCTGGATGAAAGAGGTGAAGATTGCTTCCTGACACTGCCTCCACCAAACCCGCCGGTGGGGCGGCCGCGGATCGCCTGCTGCGGCGGACGGTGGACAAGAAGCGATCCTTTTACCAGCTCGGCGATGTGGCCGCTGCCTACGACAGTCAGCGCTTTGGCGGCGCCAGCGGCGAGCACGTGAACCAGCGGGAGCTGGGCATCGTCGCGGCGCTGATGCCGGCGGGCGGAGTGATCGCGGACGTGGCCTGCGGCACTGGCCGAGCCACGGTGCTGCTGCGACAGCGGGGGCAACTGGCCCTGGCGCTGGACACGTCATTGCCTATGCTGCGGCTCACCACCCAGGCTGCGCCAGGTCCGGCCATCCAGGCGGACGCGTTCCGCCTGCCACTGCGCAACGGCGCCTGCGACGCTGCCCTCAGTATGCGCTTGCTGTTTCACTTCCCGGATGTTTCGCCGCTGCTGGTAGAGCTTCGCCGCGTGACGCGGCCGGGGGGGATGCTGGTGTGCGACACGTACACCTGGTCACCCCGGGCGCTGCTGCCCTTTGGCATGGCCCGCTGGGGAGCGCGCGTGAGCGCCATCTCGCCCGCGGCCTTCGAGCGCCTCGCTCGCCGCGCCGGCTGGGAAGTCGCGCGCTCCGTGCATTGCTTTCTGTTCTCGCCCTACCTGTACCGCCGCCTGCCCGCGCGGCTGGTCCGCGTGCTCGATCGCCTGGAGCTGGTGCTGCCCTCAGGCCTGCTG
>JBOGTU010000054.1:0-2257 GCA_050695655.1 Chloroflexota bacterium
CCGGCCCCCAAGCCCGGGCCCCCGTCCCCTCCCTCGAAGCGCTGCGTGTCTCGCCACTGCGGCGCACGATCGCCGATCACATTGTGCACTCGAAGGCCACCGTCCCCCACGCCACCACCTTCATGGAGGTGGACATGACGCCATTGGCCCGGCGGCGGCAGCAGGTCCGGGCCGAGTTCCAGCGCCGCGAGGGCGTGGACCTAACGTTCGTGCCGTTCGTCATTCGGGCGGCCATCGAAGCCCTGCAGCGCTTCCCCACGATGAACGCCGAATGGGCCGGCGAGACCATCCTGGTCAAGCGCGAGATCAACGTTGGATTGGCCGTGGCCCTGGACGACGGCCTGGTGGTGCCGGTCATCCATGACGCCGCGCAGTACAGCATCGCCGGCCTGGCCCGGCGCGTCCGAGAACTGAGCGACGCTGCCCGCGCCGGCAAGCTGGCGCTCGAGCAGGTGCGCGGCGGCACGTTCACCGTGAACAATCCCGGGGCCTTCGGCACTATCCTGTCCGTGCCGATCATCAATGCGCCCCAGGCCGGCATCCTGACCATGGATGCCATCGTCAAGCGGCCGGTGGTGGTCGAGGGTGACGCTATCGCCGTCCGCTCAATGATGTTCCTCGGCCTGGCCTTCGACCATCGCGTCAACGACGGCCTGACCGCCGGCCGGTTCTTGCGCACAGTGAAGGAGCACCTCGAGCGCAAGGCGCCCGACCTGATCTAGCGCTTCTTCTTCCTCTTGGTCAGCGCCAGCAATACGCCCTTCCTGTCGTCCTCATAGCGGGCGAGCAGATACAGCAACGTCGACAGACGGTTGAGGTAGCGCAGGATGAACCGGTTGTCCGACAGGCCCTCCCGCACGAGCGTGACGCAAACCCGTTCGGCTCGGCGGATGATCGTCCGGGCGACATCCAGTTGCGCTGAGGCCAGGCAGCCGCCGGGCAGGACGAACTGATTGGGAATGGTAATCGCGTCCTCGATCTCGGCGCAGTAGGCGTTCACCTTGTCGAGCTGTTGCTGGCCAACCAGCACCTTGAGCTTGTCCAGGTTCTCGGCGGTGGTCGCGATTTCGCCCATGATGTAGTACAGATCCTGCTGCACGTCCTCGACCATGGCCAGCGTCCGGGGCTCTACCCCGGACTGCTTCACCACCCCCAGCGCGGAGGTTGCTTCGTCGATGGTCCCGTACGACTCCGGACGCAAATGATCCTTGGGCACGCGCTCGTGTCCAAATAGGCCAGTCGTCCCGTCGTCGCCGGTGCCCCAGGCTCTCATAAGCTGTTGTAAGCGGACGTATTACGGCGTAAGATGGAGTTCATGGCAGACAATGCTGTTTCTATCACCTTCGGTGCGCACAGCCTCTAAAACTGCGCCAGCAGGAAGTCGCGGAAGGCTTTGGAGGCTTCGGACTGGCGGCGCTTGGCTTTCCAGGCAAGGGACAGCTCTCGGGTGACGTTGGGCGGATCCAACGGGATGAGCCGCCAGGTGTAATCGCCTCGATGGATGCCGGCGCGCGGCAGCAGGGTGACCCCCAGGCCCTCCTGCACCATGCCGTAGATGGTCTCCCGCTGGCTGGTCTCGAACGCCACAGTCGGCTGAAAACCGGCGGCGCTGCAGGCGTCCAGGACAACGCGGCGCAGGCCGTACCCAGGCTTGAACAGCACGAACTGCTCGTCTTCCAATTCTGATAGCGAGATAGCGGAGCGCTTCGCCAGGCGGTGCCTATCGGGCAGCAGCACCACCATCTCGTCCACAACCAGGCAACGCCGGTCCAGCGCGCCCGTTGGATGCGCCTCACCGGCGGTGATGATGGCCACGTCGATAGCCTCCTCCAGCAGCAGTTGCAGCAGCACGTCACTGCCCTCCTCCTGGATGGCTAGCTCTACCCCCGGGAACAAACGGTGGAATTCAGCCAGCAGCGGCGGCAGGCTGAAGGCGCCAACCGTGGGGATGGTGCCAATGAGCACACGGCCGCGTTTCAGGCCGCTGAACTCGTGCATTTCCATCTCGGCCGTCTCGACCAGGTTCAAAATTTGCTGTGCGGCATTCACGAAGTCCTCGCCCGCCGGCGTAAGGTGCACCCGCCTGGTGGTCCGGATAAACAGCTCGACGCCGAGCTCGCGTTCGAGCTTGCGGATCTGGTTGGTGAGCGATGGCTGGGACAATGGCAGCGCCTCGGCAGCCCGCGTGAAGGACAAGTGCCGGGCAACAGCCAGGAAATAGCGAAGCTGGTCCAGTTGCATAAATAGCCTCTAGCTA
>JBOGTU010000055.1:0-11127 GCA_050695655.1 Chloroflexota bacterium
GCATTCGCGCAATGGCGTTCACGGGCGGCCAAACGGTTGCCCGAACTGCGCGAGATGGTCCGTGAGCGCGCCGACCGGTTCGGCGAGGTGGCGTTCCTTCTCGAGCCCGACCTGAAAGAAGCCCACGGTGGTCTGCGCGACGTGCACGCGCTTGAAGCCATCGCCGCGGCGTGGGTGGCCACCGGCTCGCGCACAGGCAATCTGCCTATCAAGAACTACACCACCAATATCTACGAGGACCAGACAGCGCTGGCCGGGTTCACGCCGGACGCGATCCGCACCTTCTCCCATCGCGGCCACCAGTGTTCGGCCTGCGGCATGCACCACTGCATGATGCACGTACTGCCCACCGGGAAGCATCAGGGCGAGCTGGCCGACGAGCCGGAGTACGAGGGGTGGGCCGGCTGCGGCGCCACCATCGGCTGCACCGATCCCGCCTCGGTGAGCTGGCTGAACACGCAGGTGGATCGCGCGGGCGTGGACGTGAACGAGTTCGGCTGGCTGTGCGGCTGGGTGATGGAGGGCCAGGAGAAGGGCTGGATCAGCGATGCAACCCTCGGCTTCCATCTGCCCTGGGGCGACGCCGAAGGCGCCGCGCGGCTGTTGTGGATGGTCGCGCGGCGCGAGGGCTTTGGTGACCTCCTGGCGGGCGGCGTGAAGGCGGCCGCGGAAGCGCTGGGCGGCCCGGCCTATGACGCCGGCATCTTCACCATGAAGGGCGCCACGCCGCGCGGGCACGACCACCGTTTCAAAAGGGAGGAGCTGTTCGATACCTGTATGTCTTCCAACGCCACGTTTGAGGTGGGCTTGGCGGTAGACGCCAAAGAGCTGGGCGTGCCGGAACGCATCGACGTCTTCGATCCGGTGGAGATGCCGGAATCGCTGGCGAAGATTTATGGCCGCCGCTACGCGGAGGACTCGCTGGGCGTGTGCACCTTCACCAATACCGTTGGTTTGCGCACCACCCTGGGTGTGGTGAACGCCATCACCGGCTGGGATATGGACCTGGACGAGCTGCTGAACGTGGGGCGCCGCATCGGCAACCTGCTGCGCGCCTTTAATTTGCGCTGCGGCATCGGTCCTGCGCAGGAGTTTCCCTCACCGCGCTACGGCGGTGTGCCCGTGGATGGGCCCGCCCAGGGAGTGGATGCCGGGCCGGTTTGGGAGCAGATGCGTGACGTGTATTACGCTCGCCAGCAGTGGGATCGCGCCACCGGCCGGCCGCTCGCGTCGCGTTTGCTGGAGCTGGGCCTGCCGGATGTCGCGCGCGACCTGTGGGGCGAGGAGGCGGTTCGCGGCGCGGGGTGAGCACACGGGTTGCCGTTGAGCTCATGCCCTGGGTGCCACGGCTCATTGGCCGCGACGAGCACAAGCACGCCTTCCTGGAGTACGACTGCCAGGCCGGCGAAACCGTGCGGCAGCTTCTGACACGCATGGCCGGGGACTACCCCAGGCTGGGCGACATGCTCCTGGACCGGCAGAAGGGCGAGTTGAACTTCCCCATAGAGGTGGCAGTGAACGGCAGTGTGCTGGGCATTCACCACACGCTCGATAGTGAGCTGCAGTCCGGCGATGCGCTGCTCCTGCTGCCCCAATACCAGGGCGGCTGAGCTCGCGGGCTTCGGTGGCAGCTCAACTATCGCCGGATCGGCGAGCCTCTTCGCGCTTTACCAGCCACGGGTAAGCCAGCCAGGGAACGGCAGCGGGCACAATGAACAGCACGCTCCACTCGCCGCCAATGCGGTACACGTTCACATCCCGCACGGTCCACATGATCCAGAACATGCCAACCAGCCAGATGACCGTGCTCGCGGCCGCCAGTACCTGGATAGCGCGATCCCGCGCCTCCTTGTGCACTGCCACCCTCGTATCGCTGCCTGTCGCCACGGCACTATTGTGGCACTCTCGCTGGCGCGGAGGCCGATGGCCTCGTCAGCCTTTGACTTATACGAGCCCGCTCAGCGCGGCCGCGGCATAGGGCGTGGGCGACCAGAACTCGTTGTTGATGTGCGCCACAAGAGGGCCGTGCTCTTCGCTCTTGGCGCGACCCTCCGCCCAGGCGGGGTCCGCGCCGAAGGCCTTCCACTTCTGTTCGCGTTCGGCGAGGTTCTGCCACTGGATGATGTAGTGCAGCACGTTGCTTTCGCCCACGTCGGCCGTCCAGAAGCCCACGGTCTTGATGCCATGCCGTTCCCAGATTTTCAATGTGAGGTCGCGGAAGCGCGCGTTCAGGTCGCCCAAGCGGCCCGGCATAGCGGTGTAGCGGCGGTACTCATAAATCATGTGTGTGCCCCCTGGATGTGATTGGTGGTGTAATGATGCCGCGCCAGCGATTCCGCTTGGCCGGCGATGTGGTCCACGGTGAAGCCGAATTCCTTGAGCAGCTCCTTCAGCGGAGCCGACGCGCCAAAGTCCGGCCGCGCGATGATGGTGCCGTCCAGCCCCACGTAGCGGTCCCACCCGAAGGTAGAGGCCATCTCCACCGCCACGCGCGCCCGGCACCCGGGCGGCAGCACGCTCTCCCGGTAGCTCTTGGGCTGGTGCTCGAAAATCTCCCAGGACGGCATGGACACGACCCGCGAGGCAATGCCCTTGGCCGCGAGTTGCTCGTGCGCGGCCAGGCACCACTGCACCTCGGAGCCGGTGGCCATGAGGATGACCTGAGGCTCAGTGTCGCCCCCTGCCAGTACGTAGGCGCCCCGCCTCAGCCCATCTGCCGCGGCCAGCTTGGTTCGATCGAACGTTGGTAACGCCTGGCGGCTGAGGATCATCGCTACGGGCCCGCGCTCGCCCTTGGTGTAGCGTTCGATCTCCATGGCCACGCGCCACGCTTCCACAGCCTCGTTCGCATCGGCCGGCCGCAGCACCGTGAGGTGCGGGATCGCCCGCAGCGAGGCGAGCTGCTCGATGGGCTGGTGCGTGGGCCCATCCTCCCCCACGCCAATGCTGTCGTGCGTGAAGACGAAGATGGCGGGCAATTCCATGAGGGCCGCCAGTCGCAGGGTGGGCCGCAGGTAGTCAGAGAAGATGAGGAAGGTCGATCCAGCCGCCCGAAGGCCAGAAAGCGCCAGGCCGTTCAGGATCGCGCCCATGGCGTGCTCGCGAATGCCGAAGTGCAGGTTGCGGCCCACAGCCTCGTCGCTGAAGTCGCCCGCACCATCCAGCGTCAACCGCGTCTTGGTGGAGGGCGCAAGGTCCGCCGAGCCGCTGAGCAGCCAGGGCACGTTGCCGGCCAGCACATTCAGCGCCTTGGCGCCGGCGTCGCGCCCCGCCACCCCCTTCTCATCCGCGGGGTATTCGGGCAAGCCGTGGTCCCACCCATCGGGCAGGCGCCCTTCGCGCAGCCGCTCGAGCTGCCGCGCAAGTTCCGGATAGGCCTTCTGGTACGCGGCGAACGCGCTCTCCCACGCCAGCTCGTGGCTAGCTCCGCGCTCGCGCATGGTGGCCATGCGCGCCTTCACCGCGTCAGGCACAAAGAAGTGCTGGTCGGGGTCCCAGCCGTAGCGCTCCTTGGTGGCGCGAATCTCGTCCTCACCCAGCGGTTCGCCGTGCGCGGCGGATGTGTCCTGCTTGTGGGGCGCCCCGTAGGCGATGTGGCTGTCCACCACGATGAGCGACGGGCGCTGGTTCTCGGCAATGGCGGTGGCAATGGCGCGCGCGAGCTGGTCCAGGTCGTTCGCGTCGCCCACCCGCAGCACGTTCCAGTGGTAGCCCAGGAAGCGCGTCGCCACCTCTTCCGAGAAGGCGAGCGCGGTGTTGCCCTCGATGGTGATGTGGTTGTTGTCGTATATCCACACCAGGTTGCTCAGCCTCAGGTGGCCCGCCAGGGATGCTGCCTCGGAGGAGATGCCCTCCATCATGCAGCCGTCGCCGGCGAGGGCAAAGATGTTGTAGTCCACCACGGTGTGATCCGGCTGGTTGAAGTGCGACGCCAGCCAGCGCTGCCCAATGGCCATGCCCACGCTGGTGGCCACGCCCTGGCCCAACGGGCCGGTGGTGGTTTCCACGCCCGGCGTGAGGCTGAAGTCGGGCGTGAACTCAGGGTGGCCGGGGCACTTGCTGTGCAGCTGGCGAAAGTTCTTGATGTCTTCCAGCGGCAGGGCGTAGCCGTTCACGTGCAGCGCGCTGTAGAGCAGCATGGAGGCGTGGCCACACGAGAGCACGAAGCGATCGCGATTGAACCAGGCTGGATTGGTGGGATTGAAGCGCAGGAAGCGGTCCCACAGCGTGTGAACCACGGGTGCGAGCCCCATGGGCGTGCCCGGATGGCCCGAGTTGGCCTTCTGCACCGCGTCCATGGCCAGCGTGCGCATGGTGTTGATGGTCAGCTCGTCCAGGTTGACGACGTTACTCACAGGCCCACTCCCCTCATCTCGCCGGTACTCCGGGCGCTTGCACCGTACCGTATTTTCCCCCGCAAAGTCAAAAACGCCGCGCTCCAGGGGCACGCCTTCGATGGCACCGTCGGCAGGCTCGCTGGCGACGCTCTGATGGTGTTCTTCAACGGTTTCCGGCGCCCTGCGACAAGGGGCCAGGCCACGTGCTGGACAGCGAGCCAGGGCAAGGGCTCGACCTTCAGGCTTGTCCTGCCGCTGAGGGCGGCGCGAGTTCGGGCCAGTGGGCACCTACCCCATCGCCGTTCAGCTCCCAATTGTCGCGTTGCTTCAGGGTGGCAGTTGCCAGGCGCTGAGACCAGATGTCTCACGATCTTCTCCCGGCTTCCACTCGCCCCTGAGCGCCTTCTTTCCGGAGTTTTAGGCTCGCTGAGGTGATCGCCCGCCACCCGTCGCACGTGCTGGGCGGCGCCACTGCTGTGGGCGCCGCTCGCGCGGCAGGTGACTGCATGAGCCCGTTCCGGCATGCGTGGGCCGCTCAATCCTCGGCGTCCTCCTGCCGAAAATCAGCTATGGCAATCGAAGACCTCACCATGGCGCCGCCGGCGGCGCCGAATTTGAGCATGGCCACCCTGAATGGCCTCGTCCGCGAGCTGGCCAAGAGCGGGCGCCACCTGGGCGTGACACCGCCACCCAATCAGTCTGCGCCGCCCGCCCAGTCGCCACTGCTCGGCCAGCCCGCGCATCCCTTCCTGACCAATCACAACGTCGACCTGCGGGGCTGAATTGCCGGCCTTCGGGCTGCCCCAACTGCTGGGCGGCAGCGAGTTGGCCTGCCTGCTGCGCAGCGAGCTCGCGGAGCGCTGTCAGCAAATGGAGGCGTTGCATCGTGAGCTGATGCAACCGTTCCCGCTGGAGGGCTCGCCTGAGCTGGATCTGGCCCTGCCGAGCGACCCGATCGCCGCGCTGCAGTTGCTCATCCAGGCCGCGGACCGGCACATCGACACGGTGACGCGACTGCTGGCCGATCAGGCTCGCCAGCTCCAGGGCCTGGCGGTAAGCACATCGCCTCGTACAATCGGGGCCAATGGCACTCCTCCGTCTGGCCGGTCCACTTTCACAGCGACAGACAGAGGCGCTGCTGCAGCGGCTGGTCGTAGCCTATCCCGCTTATGATCTGGTCCCGCGCTCGTGGGAGGGCGCGAGCCACGGCTCGTTCGTGCGCTGGTGCGACACCGAGTCAGCCGCCGCTCCGCTGATCGTCGGCCTGCTGCAGGTTACGCCGAGCGACCGCGCCGCCGCCGTGGTTGAGCTGTTCCCCTTCACCAACGATGCGGACGCTTCGGCGAGGGCGGCGCTGGCCGAGTTCAGCGGCATCATGCAATCGGAGCTGGCTGAGCAGCAGTTCGCCTCCACGTTGTAACTGGCGAGCGACAGGCGCTCGCCAAACGGGCGCCCTGCAGCCAAATGGGCGATGGAATCGAAACAGTACGCCCCGCTGTCGGACCTCAGCCCGCCCTGGCGAGCCGCTGCCTGGGCAGGCATTGGTATACTCCGCGAGCTTGGGCCTGTAGCTCAGCCTGGGAGAGCGCGGCGTTCGCATCGCCGAGGTCAGGGGTTCGAGCCCCCTCAGGTCCACCCAGGCGGGCCCGCGATAAGAGCCACGTGCTGGCGTGCGCTCCCGCCAGCCAGCTCACCTTTGTGGATGAAGCGTCTCACCGCGCCTGAGCATCTCGACGAACTGAGAGAGTTTCTGACTCCTGGTTTCGGCTCGCTTTACAGCGTTCAGGCGATAGACAATCGCGTAGCGGTTCGCTGATGTGAGGCGTTCAAAGGCCGCCCCCGCGGCGGGGTCAGCCGCCAAGGCATCGGTGAGGTCGGCCGGCACCGTCGCGGTGGCTTGTCCTTCGTAGGCCTTGTCCCAGCGACCGTCGGACTTGGCCGCCTCGACCGCGGCAAGTCCAGCAGCTGCCATCTGGCCGGATTCGATGAGTCGATTCACGTGACGCACGTTTCGCGCCGACCAGGGGCTCGAGCGCCGTCGTGGCGTGAAGCGCACTCGGTAGCTGTCGTTGTCCCGCGTGCCTTTCTGGCCGTCGACCCAGCCGAAGCACAGCGCCTCATCCAGGGCTTGATCGTAGGTGAGGGTAGTCACTGCACCGCCTTCTCTGTGAAGGACGAGCCACACACCTTCGGCTTCAGCATGCTTTCCCAGCCAGCTCCGCCATTCGGCGCTGTCACGAACGAGCAGTTCTGGCAGATCTAGCTTGCCGGCCCGGCTTGTCACGGCTGCCTGGGACTATGGCAAAGCAGCTGCTTACTTGGATCGCGGTTCGCATACAGCCTGTCCTTGGGCAAAGAGGGCGCTCAGCGTTGATTCGGAAAGAGGTCGTGTACTGTGCAGCGGAAGCCGGGAAGAACGCTGTCGAATTCAACAGTGTCGTTGAGGCCGAGCCGCTGGCGTTCGCCGTTCGGAGTGAGTATCTCGACGAACTGGTCCATCTCCACCAACCAGACCAGCAGGCAACCGGCAGCGAAATACTCCCGCGCCTTTTCTTCGAGCTCACGCCAGGTTTCGCTGGGCGACCGCACCTCAACCGCCAGGTCTGGCGCCATGTCCGGGAATCCATGGCTTGCCTGCTCGTTCGAGAGCCGTCCCTGGCGGATGAAGGACACGTCTGGTCCGCGAACCGTATCCGGCCCGCGCTCCAGCGTCCAGCCGGTTTCCACGGATACGCGACCCGCGTCCGTGGTTCGAGCCCACAGCCGCAGCAACAGGAAGGCTTCTCCCGCCACCTCGCCGTGACGTTCGATGGTGGGCATCGTTTCGAAAAGCTCTCCCTTCACAAGCTCGAACTTCTTGCCCGTGGCCGCCTGGATGCAGGCCAGCTCCTCGCTGCTGAACTTCGCCTTGCGGGCAGCCCCGGGTTTCACCTTCACGGCCATGGCAATTTCATTGTAAAGCAGCGGCATGGCACGCGGAGGCGCGGCGGACGCCTGGCCTGTACCTTTGCGACAGCCGGTTGCACAGGCCTGGATCAAACGATCGCGATCTCGTCGCCTGTCACGGCCAGCGTGGTGCCAAAGCGCGCTGACAGGCGGGTGAGCGTGGCGGCGATGGCCTGGCCGTCACCCTGGCTGGGGTTCAGCAGCTCGATGCGGTCGTGCTCGTTGCGTTTCACCGGGACCACCGAAAAGGCGGTGGCGCGCTTGTTCTCCACCGTCACCCGGACGATCGACCCCTCGTAGGTCGCCTGCCGGTGCAGCTTCCAGCCGAAGCAGAAATTGCCCAGGCTGTAGAAGATGGCTGCGCCCTTGTAGCGCTCAATGCCCTGGTGCGTGTGCGGGTGCGAGCCCACCACGATGTCGGCCCCGGCGTCCACCGCGGCTCTGGCAATGGCGCACTGGTACTCGCACGTCTCCTGCCAGCCCGTGAGGCCCCAGTGGAAGTAGGTCACCAGCACATCCACGTGCGGACGCAGCCGCTGGATATCCTTCACGGCCGTGGCCAGTTCGGCGGCATCCGGCCACGAATGCACGATAGGCGGCATGCCTGGCCGGGTGGAGCGCGGCGGCTCGTAACTGGTGTAGCCCTTGATGCGCGCCGGGCCCGGCTTGGACGCCGTGGCTACCTCAATGCCATCCAGTGAGGTGTAGGCCAGCAGGCCAAAGCGTGTGCCCCGCCGTTCGAACATCACCGGCGTATGAGCCTCGGCGTGGTTGCGCCCCGCCCCCGTGTGCAGCACACCCACGCGGTCCAGGTGCTGGCACGACACGCCAATGCCTTCATAGGCATGCACGTTGTTGGCGCAACCCACGGCATCGAACCGGCCGCGCAGCATCTCCGCCATCTCCGGCTCGTTATGGAACCAGCCCGGTTTGTAGTCCAGCTCGATGGCAGGGTCGTAGAACATGCCCTCCAGGTTGCCCATCCGCACGTCCGCGCGCCGCAGTTCCCCATCCACCAAATCCAGCGCGTGCTCATCGAACCGCAGATCGCGCTTGAGGTTAATGTCCCCCACCAGCGCCATGGTCATACCGTCACTCATTACGATCACCCCGCTCCTGTGTGCAACATCATCTCGGCGTTGCCATTCTGCACCATCCGGCGGGTGGCGCTCGCTCATGCCGGCGGGGTCCGAGCGTTGGCGCCGGAGGCCGCTCAGGTTGTGGCGAGCAGGAAATCTTCGCCGCTGGAGGGGCGCAGACCATCCGGCCGGCCGGCAAAGTAGCGTTCGGTGAATGACGTGCCCCGCACGTGGTGCGCCTCGCGAAACCCCGCGTCGCGCGCCAGCGCCAGCATCTCATCCGGCGCGTAGTGGCTGATGAAGGGCGTACCCGAAGTCCGAGCACCCTGCTGCACAGCCGCGAAGCCGGCGCGATCGGCTGCGTCCAGCAGTTCCGGCTTGAGCAGAAACGTCATGGCCAGCGTCGAGCCGGGGGCGAGCCGGGCAATCTGGCGCAGGGTGGCCGCGGCAGCATCGCGGCTCACGTACATAGACACGCCGGTCGAGGCGACAAGAGCGGGGCTGCCGGCATCAAAGCCGGCCTCTGTGAGCCCGTCCCACCACGCAGCGCCGGCCTCGAAGTTCACCGGCACAAAACGCAGCCCATCCGGGATGCCGTAGCCAAGGTCGAGCAGTCGCTGGCGTTTCCAGGCCTGCGGACCCGGCTGATCGACTTCGTACACCAGCAAGCGCGAGGCGATGCCCGGCTGGCGCTGGACAAAGGTATCGAGCCCGGCGCCCAGGATCACGTACTGCGCCACGCCCTGGCCGCTCTGCCCGATCACCAGATCGTCGATGAAGCGCGCCCGCGCCACAATGGCGGCCCGATAGCCCCTGGTCCCTTGCGGGTCCATGTCCGGACGGCTGCGCCAGCCATCGTCCGGCGCGGCCAGCCGCAGGCCGATCTCGTCCTCAATAACGTGCGGCGGCGCGTCCACCTGCATGTGGAGCGCTCGCCACAGCGCCACGCGCACGGCGCTGCTCTCCGGCCCCGCTGTCTGCTCCGCGGCCATCACCGCTGCCCCTTGCGAGCCATCATTTGCCGGCCGCCGCCTGCAGGGTCCAGAGCCGCCCATCCGGGTCGCGCACGGTCATTTCCCTGGTGCCGTAGTGCGTGTTTTGCAGCGACGTCACCACCTCAACGCTCGGGTCGAGGCACAGCGCATCAGCCTCGGTGACCTTGAGGGCGATCTGCAGCCCCGTCTCGTGGTCCGGCGGGACCTCGGCAACGAAAATGTACGGCCCATCGCCTTTGCGGAACTGGCCTGAGGCGTGGTCCGTGGAGAACTCGAGGTCGAACCCCAGCGCCTGAAAGAACTTCGCGGCCTTGCCCCAGTCGCGGGTTTCGACGAAGACCTCTATGCCGTTGGTTGCCATGTCACGGCTCCTCCTTGTCCGACGATTGCTTATCCTGAGCAGCCAGGTACGCCCGCAGTGCTTGCGCCACCAGCGCCGAGAGGGAAAGACTCGACTCGATGGCGTGGTGCTTCACCTGCTTGATCAGCCCCAGCGGCAGGTAAACGTTGAACTGCTTGACTTCCTCGTCGCTCACTGAAGCAGATACTAGCATACTAGCTACTACCTTCTCAGCAGCGGCGCCGCGGCCGCGCGACCGGCGGAAATCCGCCCTGGAAGCTCTGCGCATCCGCGAAATTGCTCATCTCTCGGACGCTCAGATCGGCCGAGCTGTCGGAGCGGCGCCGAGTACCGTGCGTGACCGGTTCGCTCAGCGCAGCTCGCCCACGGGCGCCCGCGCCGAGCGGGTTGCCGAGCTGGCCGAAATTGTCGATCGACTCACGCGCGTGCTCGACCAAGACTACATCCCGGTGTGGCTCTGCAAGCCAATCGAAGCTGTTGATGACCAGAACCCGCTGGACCTCGTAGGGGCAGGTAAATCAAATGGCCCGCTGCTTGGAGCTGGCGGGCCATCGGTGGGCTGGCTTTGTCGTCAAGGTAGAGGGCGACCATGTTCCATTTCGGTCGCGTTGATGGCAGCTACCTGTTCGCGCAACTCGACGGGCATGGTCGCCATAACCGCGTTGTACGCTCTGTCTTCGCGGTCACGCCGGGCGGCCATTTCGTCGCCGTTCTCCTCCGCGTAGGCAAGCGCTTCGTAGACGGCTGCCAATGGCAGCTCGTAGTTGTCCGCGATATCTTGCGGCGTGTCGCCTTCACTGACATATCCCAGAACGTCATAGGCTCGAACGCCACGACCGACGATCTCGATGGCTCCATTCTTGACTCGAGCCAGGTACTTGAATGCGATCGCCATGGTTGCAGTTTAACTCCCTGTGACCTTGCCTGTTGGCGCCAGGAACTCGCCCATGAGGTCGGACAACTTCTTCTTGCGGTCCAGGAAGATGTGTCCGTAAGTGTTGGCGGCCAGCGAGATTTGCGAGTGGCCGAGCTGCTCCATGACGTCACGCAGCTCAGCGCCCTGGTCGATGAGTAGCGACGCGGTGCTGTGACGGAGGTCGTAGTGCCGGCGCTTCTCCAGGCCTAGGCGCGCCAGCGCCCTCTGGAATTCGTGCGTCACTGATGACGAGTGCAGGGGGCTCCGGTTGTACTCGTGAACACGAAGCCTACCGTGTTGTGCCAGGTCTTGGCCGCGAGCTGCTCCTTGTTCTGGTCGACCCGATGGTCCTTGAGCAGCCGGACCAGGTACTGATTCAGCGGAAGATCGCGCTGGCTCTTGCCGGTCTTGAGCTCTGACAGGCTGAAGTCGATTTAAATAGCTGGCGAGCGTCTTATTTTGGAGGCTTTGAAAAGCTCAATTTGAGCTCAAC
>JBOGTU010000056.1:0-4784 GCA_050695655.1 Chloroflexota bacterium
CAGCAACACCATCGGCCAGATCTATGACCAACTGCTGACGCTCGACGAACACCTCCAACCCCAGCCCCGGCTGGCGGAGAGCTGGAATGTCAGCCCTGACTACAAGAGCGTGACTTTTCATCTGAGGAAAGGGGTCCTCTGGCACAGCGGACGTGAGTTCACGAGCGACGATGTGAAATACAGCCTGCTGCGCGCCCAGAACCCGAAGACGGTGTTCCAATTCCCCGCCGGCCCCGGCGCACACTTCTGGAAGACTATCGAGACTCCTGACAAGTACACGGTCGTGTTGGGCTCCGACCAGCCGCGAGCCGGCGTATTCGATTCCGTGCTCTACTTGCGAATCCTGGACCAGCAGCTGATGGAAGGGCCGAACGCCAAGACCAAGGCGAACGGCACCAGCGCCTTCAAGTTCGTTGAATGGGTTCCAGGCGACCACATCACCATTGCCAAGAACCCCCACTATTGGGAGCCGGGCCTGCCGTATTTAGACCAGATGGTTTCCAAGACCTTCAAGGATGAGCAAAGCATGGTCGCGGCGCTGGAATCTGGCGCCATCGACATGGCCTTCTCTCCGTCCCTTCAGGACACCATCCGAATAAAGGCGAATCCCAAGTACAAAATATTCAACGATGATCAACTCGGCCAGTATTTCTATCTCCAGCTGAACACGAACGTCGCGCCCACGAACAACAAGACCTTCCGCCAGGCCATCTCCTACGCCATCGATCGCAAGCGTTTCACCGACACGGTGATGAAGGGATTCGCGGGTGCACCTCAAGACCTGCCCTGGCCGCCACAATCGGCCGCGTCAGAGCCGGCCAAGAACGATGTCTACACCTTCGACCTCGCGAAGGCGAAGTCGCTGGTGGCCAAATCGGGCGTTTCCAACTCGGAATTCGATCTGGCCTGGGCGCAGGCCAACTTTGCCGAGCAGTACGCCGCCTTGGCTCAGATCATTCAGAGCGACCTGGCCAAAATTGGGGTGAAGGTGAACCTCAAGCCCACGGACCCAGCCACGTTCTCAGCGCAGGGGCGCGGTCTCAAACCCACATACAATGGCGCCCGCCTCAGCGGTGCCGCGTTTACGAATGTGAATGAGCCAGCGTCGCATTTCATCCTGTCCTCCACCTTTGGCACTCAGATCAACGGCTCGGGTTACTACGATCCGAAGTACAACGCGCTCGTGGCGGCAGCGACTTCCGAACCCGACCCGACCAAACGCAAGGCGACCTACTCGAAGATCAACGACTACATCCTCGACGCGGCCTACTGCCTGGTGATCTCCAAGTACCCCAACATCATGATCATGGGCACCAACGTTGAGGGGCTTGGGTACTACCCCGTCCTCCAATGGACGCTGCGCAGCACCTGGCTGGCTGCAGGTTCATGACATTGGGACATTGCTCGCTGGTTATGAGCATCGAGGAGTAGGAGGGTCGAACGTCCGATGACATCGCTCGACATGTTCATTCACATGGAGGCTGTGGACCGGAAAGGGTGGTCGGGCCCGCCGGATGACCGGCCGCTGACAGCGCTTGGCTTGAAGCAAGCCAAGCGCATTGCCGACGAGCTGGGCGTGCAGCCGGTGAGCGCCATCTTCAGCAGCCCGGCGTTGCGCTGTCGCCAGAGCCTGGAACCGCTGGCGGCAAGAGTTGGGCTCCCCGTCGTTGTCCTGCCCGGCTTCAAAGATACCCAGGGTTACCGAGCACCTGGTGGCTGGGAGAATCCTGAACGTTCGGGTGGGGATCCTCTTGGCGGCGCGCAGTCGGCAGGAAGCGCCTACGCGGCCTTGCGAGAGATTCAGGCGCGCGTTCCAGAAGGCCGGGCGGTACTGTGCTCGTACGGCGACATCGTGCCGGCATTGCTGGCCTTTCTGTCGGGCAGCTATGCTCTCGACATGCCGCCCCGAAACAACCAGAAAGGCGCGACGTTCACCGTGGCGTTTGACGGCGACAGACTCACCATGTCCGAGCGGCCTCCATCCGCCGATTTCCCCAAGTGAGGTGCTGGTCTCGTGGCTAAGCGAGAGTTAGGCGTCGAGTATTTCATCAGAGCGTTGAGCACCGGGGAGCGTACCGCGTCCCAGCGCTTGAAACCCCTGCTTGCCCCCGACGTTGAGTACGACACCAACACGCAGCCGGGCGCTCTCCCCATCGGCCGGGAGCTGGTCAAAGGGAGTAACCAGGTGCTCGAACGAGTTTCAGGCTTATGGCCAGCGACGCCTGGTTACTCGCGTCTCGGGTGGTCAGAACCTCTTTCCCAGGACGGCGGACTCCGGGTGATCACCTCGGGCGCCGTCACCGTCGACTTCAGCTTTGATCGGGACGATCAGATCAGCCGCGTCTTTGTAGATGGTGGCTATGGAAGTGGCAAAACTGGGCCCACTGCGCCAGCGGGCCAGGTGGTGGACATCCCGCTGGCGGTCAAGGGACTGGTGAACAATGCGCTTGCCAACCAGACGCCGATCATGGTCACCTATGTGGACCCAAGCGGTGCGCCGCACTCGTCCTTGCGAGGCAGCACGTCCGTTATCAACCCGACACAGTTCGCCATCTGGGTGCGCCATGGCGATGGCGGATTGCCACGGTCCGTTGCGCACAACCCGCATGTTGCCCTGTTCTACAGCGACCGCCGCGCCAACACGGTGATCAACGCGCTGGGCCGTGCGCACATCGCGGAGGACGCGGAGACGAGACGCAAGGTGTTCGAGCAGGCGCCAGAGGTGGAGCAAACGCATGACCCCGAACGCCACGGCGTGGCGCTCGTCATTGAGGTCATTCGCCTGCAGGCGAATACTGGTGGGCGTGGAACCTACACGCTGGCCCGCGAGTAGATTCCGGCGCGCCCTCCCTTCGAAAGCTGCCCCTTCAGCGGTACGAATTCGCTCGTTGCCTCTTTGCAATTCAACTTCAGTGGATTTGGCAATTCCCATTGAGGGATGTTCGCGCCTCCAACTGGGCTGACAGCCTTCGCCATCACGCACCACGCGAGCCAGCCCGGCAGGGCGCCGGGCTGGCTCACCGCGCCCACTACCTCGGTGGCTGTGGCCTCACATCTTGTACAGTTCGCGCAGTTCGCACTCCCCTTCGAACTCAGGCCAGTGGGTGCGGTGCAGCTCCAGGAACGTGCGCATGCCTTCGATGGCCTCCCCCTTGGAGCCGTACTCCATGATGGCGTAGCCGCCGGTAACCTCTTTGGCCTCGGTGAACGGGCCGTCGGTCACGGACAGGCGGCTGTTGGCCAGCTTCACGTGAATGGTCTGCGAAGTGGGCGCCATGCCGCCCGTCTCGACCACGTGCCCCGAGGCCAGCTGCTCCTGTACGTACCCATTCATGGCGTCCTGCAGGGCCCGCGGCGGATCGCCGTACTCGTGGGCGGGCTTAATGAATCCGAGGTAGCGCATGGCGGTCACCGTCCTCCCAGTTGGCTGAATACTTGCTGTTCGGCCGCCCGCAACTCGCCCGTCGGGTCGATCGGCGCGAAGTCGTCAAGCTCCTGGATCTGGCGGATGTCAATCGTCACACCGCCATCGAACGGCGCGCGCTTGAGCCACTCGATCGCCTCCTGCATCGACTTGCACTCCCAGATCCAGTAGCCGGCCACCAGCTCTTTGCTCTCTGCAAAGGGCCCGTCGACGACCGTCCGAGTCGCGCCGTTGAACTTCACGCGTGCAGCATGGGCGGTCGGGCGCAGGCCGTTGCCGTCCAGCATCACGCCGGCTTTGACGAGCTCCTCGTTGTATTTGGTCATCCTGGCGACGAGCTCGGGCGGCGGCAGCTGCCCCGCCTCGAACTCCTCGTTACCTGGGACTAGAACCATGAACCGCATGTGTCTCGCTCCTTCCTGATGTTCGCCCTCGCGTTATCGGGCTCTACTCATATGTCGAACGAGTCGTGGCCATTTCGACATGGCTCGGAACAGAATGTTCACGGTTCTTTTCCAGATGTACGGGCCTGCACGGAAATGTCGCGCACGCGCGATCGGGAAGCGGGGGCTCGACTTGATCAGCTAGCGGCTTGGAATTCCACCTTGCCGGTGTCCGTTACTCGCGATGACGCGTCCAGGGCCTCAAGGGAGACAAGATTGCCATCAGCGTCGTAGTCCAAGATCACGCCTGGCTTGGCCTCGTCGCTCTCGGTCACCGCGGCTTGGGCGTTCAGGATGACAGTGAGTGTATCTGTGCGGCAGTCGTAGTTAACTTTCACGACTTAGTACTCCAGTACTTGCTGATCTTACTCGTCCAGTAAGCGGTAACGACCTCGGCGGGCTGCCGCCCACATCGACGATCACGCGGAGAAGGTAGGTACTCGAACCAGTGGGGCGCTGCAAGCGTGATTGCAGCACCATACGGCCTGGCGTCAGCTCGATGCGCTGCTCGGGAGACAGCGCCACGGATCGGAATCATCGACCGCGATTCTGCGCCCGACCATTTCGGAGGCGGCATGGTCAGTGATGACGAAGTCGGTCAGGCCCGCTGCTGCCATCAACAGCGAGCCTGCTTCCGACTTGGGCGCCTTGGTTCGCGGGTGGGAACGCCCACGTGAGATGGTCGGCCGTGAACTGCCGGCAAATTCTTGTGGAGGGAGAGGGATTCGAACCCCCGAACCGCGAAGCGGGGCAGATTTACAGTTTCGCCGGCTGCTCCGTAACTAACCGCAACAGCCCGCATCTGAGCTCAGATAGCCGGCTGCCGGGGTCCATTCCCCGCATCCCTCCGCTGGGCTCCGCACATTATAAGGTGCCACATAAGGTGCCAAAAACAGCCGAGTCGTGGGGACGAGGGC
>JBOGTU010000057.1:0-14223 GCA_050695655.1 Chloroflexota bacterium
AGTCTCCGGCAGGACCTGATTTCGCAAGGAGTTAGC
Source organism: Chloroflexota bacterium (assembly GCA_050695655.1). Classification (GTDB taxonomy): domain Bacteria; phylum Chloroflexota; class JAJPGV01; order JAJPGV01; family JAJPGV01; genus DATKQD01. The sequence goes on from JBOGTU010000057.1 coordinate 37, forward strand.
TTCGAGATTGGTGACCTTGTCGACGTTGGCGGTATGGCCCAAGTACAGGTGGCCAAGTCCTACTTCGGCCCGTCGGCGCAGGTCCCGACCACTCAAATCTTGCAACTGAGTTCAGCACTGAGCCAGCACAGGGCTGTGCCACGCATCGGCAACCAACCGAGCCGCGCCTGTTACATCCTGGCGAAAATCGACCCGCTTGGCATTCCGGGGAATGTCGTCGATCTGAGTGACGCGTCTAAGCCAATGCCAAGCACTGGCGACCTGCGGGTTGCCGCCTTGGCCAGCGGGATCTGTCCGTGAACCAGCCGAGGATGGAGGACCTACGTCGGTGAATCGGCCTCTCGGCAGGTGCCCTAAATGCGGAGCGCAGGCTCAGGGACGCTTTTGCCACGTTTGTGGAACTCCGGTTGTCACTGGCAAGCAGCAGTCGACCATCCGCGTGCCTCGGCCGGTCGTTGTTGGGACGGCCAGCGTGGCAACACTCCTGCTGGCCTGCTTGGCTACTCTATTTATAGCCAACAGGCTGCGCGACATTCGGCCTCCGGCTCAATCCTCCGGCCCGCCCGTTCCGAGCACATCGGCAGCGGCATCAGCAGCCGCTGTTTCAGCTCAGCAGGCAGCATTACCTGTGGAGCGGTCAAACGTTCCGGCCGCAGCCACACCGAGTGCGGGTTCGAGCGCTGCGACGCAGGTGGCCACTGCGACTCTAGCCGCTGCGGCTTCCGGCAACGGCTGGTTTGTTAGGGCTGGCGATAGGTCTGCGGCGGGCCTTTTCGATGACCCCTCCGGGCTTGCGCTCGACGGCCAGGGGAACCTCTACATCATTGAGACCGGCAACCACCGAGTTCAAAAACTAACATCCCAAGGGCAACCGTTAGCTCAGTGGGGTGCTGCGGGGAAAGCCCCCGGCCAGTTTGAAAGTCCAACCGGAATAGCCGTCGACAGCAATGGGAACGTCTACGTAATGGACACCGGGAACCTGCGCATCCAGAAACTCTCTCCAACTGGGCAACCTGTCGCTCAATGGCCGCTGAAGGGCACGCCTTCACCACCATCAGATTGCGGCCGTTGCATGCCCGGGGGCGTTCCGGATGGCGGGGGAATCGCGCTTGACCCCGCGGGAAACATCTACTACACACAGCCTGCGAATGCGCACGTTGTGAAGCTATCTCCGTCAGGTGACCGCGTGGCGGAGTGGGGGACACCGGGAACTACACTCGGCCAGTTTCGTCGGCCAGAAGGCATCGCGGTCGATGCGCGGGGTGATGTTTACGTCGCCGACACCGGGAACAATCGCGTCCAAGAATTCTCTGCCTCGGGCAAACCGTTGATGCAATGGGGTTCGATTGGCGGGGGCGGCCCGCCTGGTCAGTTGTCAACACCTTGGGCGATTGCCCTAGACGGGCAGGCCAATGTATACGTGACTGACGGAAACGCCATCCACAAGTTCTCGGCGTCGGGCCAGCCGCTCCTCAAGTGGGCTGTTCCAAGTTACGGCGGTGGATTCTACATCCCTTCGGCCTTGACCGTCGATCAGGAGGGCAGCATCTATGTGCTTGATTCGGTTGACAACTCGATCGTGCGGCTCCGTTCGGACGCGCAGGGTGTAACAGGTTCGTGGGGCAATCCACCTACTGGAGGAGGCCAGTTTCAGCTGGCCAGCAGCCTTGCCATCGATGGACAGGCGAATCTCTACGTCGCGGACTGGCCAAGCCCCACGGCAGACATTCGAATCCAGAAGCTTACAGTTGGTGGTCAGCCGTCGATGAAGTGGACTCTGGGGCACGTAACCGGAACGGTTGCGGCAGTGGTCGATAGTCGCGGCGACGTTTACGCCCTAGCAGGCGACCAGGTCCGCGAGTTGTCTCCTGGCGGGCAGTCGGTACGGCAGTGGGGAGCATTGGGACTCGCGGTCGGGCAATTTAGGAACCCGACGGGAATCGCACTCGACGCTCAGGGCAACGTATACGTCTTAGATTCGGGCAATCGAAGAATCCAAAAGTTCACGCCCTCGGGTCAGCCCCTCGCGCAATGGACAGATGCTGCCGGTAGCCTTGGTTTGGCAACCGGTATCGCTATCGACCAGGCGGGCAGCGTTTATGTTTGCGAGCAAACTGGTCGCATCCAGAAGTTTTCCACGATCGGAGAGGTCATCGCGGAGTGGGGCTCCGCAGGCAACGGTCCAGGCCAGTTCGTGCAGCCAACCGGTATTGCTTTGGACATGGAAGGCAATATCTACGTGGCTGACACCGCCAACGACCGGGTGCAAGAGCTCTCACCCAATGGACAGCCCATTGCTCAGTGGGGCACGACGGGTAACCAACCAGGCCAGTTCTATCGGCCGAACGGTGTCGGCCTCGATGCCTTCGGTGATCTGTTCGTTTTAGACGCCGGTAATAACCGCGTGCAGGTGCTACCGACGGGCAAGTTGCGTGGGGCCACCGAGAGCACCACCGTTGGCGCCAGCGTAGCCGGCTCGCTCCACTACCCGGCTGAAGGCAACCCTTCTGTCGTGATCTACGCAGTGCGAACTGATGTGCGTCCGCGACAGTTTTCCGAGGTGCAGACGACCACCGGGCAAAACACGTTCACGTTGAATGGGCTCGAACCGGGCACTTACAACGTGGTCGCATATATCGGCTCCCATCTCGTCCTCGCTTACACACCGGCCGCCACTTGTATAGTCAATTCCCAAGACAGCGCCATGTGCGGTGATAACAAGACGCTCGCGCAAATCCAACTGACTGACAGCCAGTCGATGCGCGACCTGCCACTCGTCGTGAGCAGCGTGGGAGCTGACCCTTTCCCAGATAGGCCAGGCTAGCGACGAGGGCAATTTCTCTGCAGGTCAACGCTCCGTAATGGACTTCGGATCGATCTTGGCGTCCCCGGCCGGAGCAGCAGCACTGGGGCTGCTGGGCGTCATAGTCGGTGCCCTGGGGACCAAATGGCTTGACAGCTTCCGCCGGGCGAGCGACCGTCGTATCGATTTTTATAACTGGAAGGTTCAGCGATACGACGCTGTCGTTTATCACCTTTCGAGCGGAGACAGCCAGGAGCGTCTCGCGAATATCCGAAAGGCTCGCCTGTTCGCCAGTGATGACGTTTTTGAACGGCTACGCGAGATCGAGGATGCGTCGAAGACTGGCCTGGATGCACAGGCCGTCACCACCTTGCTGGCGGCAATGCGCCGCGACTTGGCCAATTGGAGATGGCGGCTCTGGCGCATCGCGCCTTGGCGCCTACGTCTGCCGTGGAAGCTTTTTAGGACCAATGAACCGGGCTAGAACTGGGCTGATCCGCTGGTGAAGCGTCAGGCTCGCTTTGAGCACCAACGGTCACGAACTACGTAAAGGACCGTTGACGGCAACCGTGACGGCGACGTCGGCGAATTCGACGGTAACGGCAGGCACATTCAGGGACATGTTTTGAGCTCAGGAGCACGAAAATGAGCGTGCTGCGACGGGTTCGAGTCCCTTCCTGGGCACCCCGTATGGCTGGGCGAGTCCCCGGTTTTCAGCCGCGTCACGCCCTCTGGGGCGGGGTTAGCAGAGCGTCCAGCGCGTCCGCTGCTTGACGCTGCATAGTCGGCGTGACGTGGCTATAGAGGTCCAGCGTCACCGCGATCTGCGAGTGGCCGAGCATCTCGGAGGCAATCTTCGGGTGGACGCCTTGCCCAAGCATAAGAGTGGCCGCGGTGTGGCGAAGATCGTGTAGCCGGATAGATGGCAGGCTAGCCTTCTTGAGGAGCGGGACGAACGAGCGCCGCCGGAGGTTGCCATCCTCGATTGGTCGGCCCTTTTCGTTGCAGAAGACGAGGTCGAGATCGTCCCAGTCCTTGGCCGCGAGGCGAGTTTCGTTCTGCCGCTTTCGGTGGTCGCGAAGCGCTTTCACGGCTACGGCGGTTAGAGAAACGCGGCGGCGCGAGCGCGCTGTCTTCGGCTCAGCGAACTCCAGGCCGTTCTGAGTCCGCTGGAGGGATGTGACGATGTTCATGCCGGCGCCGTCCAGGTCCACGTCCCGCCAATGGAGGCCAAGCAGCTCCCCCAGGCGAGCGCCGGTGGTGACTGCCAGGACGTAGAAGGCTTCAAGATCGTCGCCCTCCGCGGCCCGAAGCAGTCGGCGGACTTCCTCGGGCGACAGGACATGCATTTCCTGACGCGCGACGCGTGGAGGGTCGACCAACTCGGCTACGTTCCGGGCGGCTGCTCGCCAGCGAGCGGCTTGGCCGAGAGCGCGATGCAACACCGCGTGAAGATGGGCCACCGTGCTCGGTGAAGAGCCGGCAGCCAGCCGGTCGGCATAGAGCTTTTGCAGGTGCTCGGGTCTCAGCAACGCCACCGGCACCTTGCCAAGCACGGGAATAGCGTGGAGACGGACGTATTCGGCATAACGTTGGTGGGTGCGCGGCCTGACGGTCGAGGCACTCGCCTCCAGCCAACGCTGAAGAAACTCGGCTAGGGTGATCTTTTCATTGACAAGGGGCAGACCGTCCTCGATGGCCTTGAGCGCGTCCGAGAGCCTCCCCGCCACGTCGACGCGGCGCGTGCCGTAGTAGCGCTTGCGGGTGCCATCGGGTAGCGTGACGGCTGCCACCCAGCGGCCATCGGTCCGTTTGAAGATGCTGCCTTCGTTGTTTCCGCGCTTGCCGGCCATAGCGTGCTCCGGCGAAGAATAGCACTCGCGTTGGTGTCAGGTTGGTGTCCTAGCAGGCGGCGTTAGGAGCAGCCATCAACATTATGGTGAGTAGTTGAGCCTGAAAATGGGAGCCGGCAATCGGGCTCGAACCGATGACCTGCGGTTTACGAAACCGCCGCTCTACCAACTGAGCTATGCCGGCGGGGGACCGTTGTCGAGCAACGTCGTCAAATTGTAGCGATGCAGGTCAGGCGGAGGCGGGTGCCGCGCGCGCCGGCACCATGCTCTTGCGCCAGCGGTAGGTGAGCAGCAACGTGAGCAGGGTGATCCAGCTCTTGCCCACGAAGAGTCCGGGAAAGAGCGCTACGCTGCCAAAGGCGGCGGACAGGAAGACGAGGCTGTCCAGCGCTACGCCCACGGTGTTGCCGGCGGCAAACGCCTCCAGGATGCGCCCCTGCTGCCGCAGGCGCGAGAAGATGAGCATGTCCAGCAGCTCGCCCAACAGGAACGCCGCCAGGCTGGCCAGTGCAAACTGGCGCGAGGTCAGCAGCGAGATGGCCGCGCCCAGGAAGATGGCGACCAGCGCCCAGCGCTTGCCCAGCGCCACCTGGGTGAGGTCTCGAAAGGTGTAGACGGCGCCGGCAAAGTACACGCCGGCCGGGGCCATGAGCCCAAAGCCCACGGGCACCACGCCAATCGTCGCCAGCGCCCAGTTGGCGCCCACAATGCTGGCCACATACAGCCCGAACCAGATCACCTCAAGTCTTCCTCATACAGCTTGAGGGCCGCGGCGAGATCGCCCCCATAGCCCAGCTCCACCATGCGATCGAGCAGGCCGCGGACGGTCTTGAGGATGGGCAGGGGCGTGTCCAGCTCGGCCGCGCCCTCTTCGATCAGCGCCTCATCCTTCAGGAAGAGCGGCGCGTTGGGCAGCAGGGCGAACGAACGGCTCGCGAAGCGGGGAACAATGCGCTCCAGCATGCGGCTCTGGCCCCAGCTGCTGGGGATCACTTCCTGGAACACCTGCCCGTCGATGCCGGCCTTCGCCGCGAAGGCGAAGGCCTCGGCCGCCACCATCTGATGAACGATCACCAGGAGCTGGTTGGCCAGCTTCAGCGCCTGGCCGCTGCCGGATGGACCGGTGTAGCGGATGGTCGTGCCCATGGCCCGCAGCACCGGCCGCAGACGGTCGAACGCTGCCCGCGATCCGCCCGCCATGATGGAGAGCGTCCCCGCCGCTGCGCCATCCGGCCCGCCGCTGACGGGCGCGTCTACAAAGTCGGCCCCGGCGGCTGTGGCGCGCGCGGCCAGTTCGCGCGCCAGCGCAATGCCGCTGGTGCCGTGGTCCACCAGGATCTGCCCCGCCGTGGTGGCGGTCAGCACGCCGCCGGCGCCCAGGAACACCTCCCGCACGGCGGCCGGATCGCGCAGGCAGCTGAGCACGACATCGGCCGTGGCAACGGTGGTCGCGACGTCCGGCGCGGAGGCGGCCCCGGCCGCCAGCAGCGGCTGCTCGCGTTCCCGCGTGCGGTTGTACACGGTCAGCGGATAGCCCGCCCTGGCCAGGTTCAGCGCCATGGGCCCGCCCATGTGGCCCAGGCCGATGAAGGCGATGCGCGGCAGGCCGCGCTCCTGACTCAGCGAAGCGGACGAGGCAGCAGCCTCAGGCGGCACGGGGTGCCCCTTTCACCAACCGTCTACCGCACATACAGCATGCGCCCGCAGTTGCTGCACAGCGAGGGTGGCTCGGCGCCGCGGGCGTGCTGCACCTCGCTCGATGGCAGGGCTACACCACAGCCCTGGCAAAGGTTGTGCTCCACCAGCGCCACCGCGCGGTTGCCCTTGCGCAGCTTGAGCCGCTCGTACGAGGCCAGCAGCGCGGCGTCGATGCTGGCCGCCGCCTCCTGGCGCTGCAGCCGCAGGCCCTCCAGCGCCGCTTCGAGCAACGGCACGTGCGCGTGGGCCGCGCCGCCCTCCTGCCGCCAGTGGGCCAGCCGCTGCTCAGCTTCCTGGCGCGCGGCCGCCAGGGCCTGCTCGGCCTCCTCAACGCTGGCCATGAACTCCAGCTGGTGCCCCTCCAGCTCGCCCTGCTTACGCGCCAGCGCCTCCTCCTCCGCCTCCAGGGCGGCCAGCTCACGCGGCACCGTTACGCGGCCGCTGTACAGGCGCGTGTGCACCTGCTGCTTCTTGCCGGCAACGGCGGCCACGTCCAGCTCGGCCGCCGCCAGCTCCGTACGCGTACCAGTGAGCTGCTGTTCGGCGGCGGCGGACCGCTGCCGCGCAGAGTGCAACTCCGCCGGCTCGCGCATCTTGGCGCGCTCAGCATCCAGCGCGGCGGCATCCGTGGCCAGGCGCAGGTCCATCGCCTGGAGCTCGTACAACCGCTGCGCCGAGTTCAATGTGCCAATTTTAGTGAGAATCCATAACTGGCCGAAGTGTGCGCCCTCGGCTCCACGCCATGGCGCGGCGCTTGCGTAAGCTTGTTCTCGAAAGCGGTGGCCGAAAACATACCCTGGCGGCTGGGATGGGGCTGCCCAGCAGTGCCGGTTCGATCTCAAGTATCTGCCGGGCGTTGGCCGGGGACTGGGCATCCCGCTTCGCCCGAGCTGCCCGTTTGAAGCACATCCAGAGCACGGCCGCGGGCTTCGTGCGCAAGTTTGGCAACGACTGGTGCACCAACCTGGCCGCGCTGCTGGCGTACAACTTCCTGGGCGCTATCTTTCCGCTGCTGCTCGGCATTCTGGCGCTGGCGGCGCTGTTCCTGCCCTTGTCGCTGGTCCATCAGGCCGCCAGCGGCGTGAACCACGCCTTCCCGCCCGGCGCGCACGGTCTGAACCTGGACTTCAACGCGCTCCTCAGCGGCTTCCGGGGCAGCGGCGCCTCCATCGTCACCATCGGGGCCAGCTTTGCCGCGCTGCTGTGGACAGGCTCCAGCCTCTTCGGGGTCATGGAGAACTGCTTCAGCATCGTTTACCGCACGCGCGACCGCGGCCTGGTGCGGCAGAAAGTCATGGCACTGGGCATGATCGTCCTGTTCGTGGTGCTCACGCCGCTGGCCTTCGTGGCCTCCACCGTCAGCGGCTCGTACCGGCAGCTCACCACAGGCGTGGCCAGCCTGCCGTTCCTGGGCGCGCTCATCGCGGCCGGGGGCTACCTGCTGGGCGTGGGCTTCGCCTTTGTGCTGCTGGCCTGCATCTACCTGATCGTGCCCAACCTGCCGCTCAACTGGCGGCATGCCTGGCCGGGCGCGCTCGTTGCCGCCATACTGCTCGAAGCCGCCACACTGGTGTTCCCGGTGTACACCTCGCACTTCAGCACCAGCCAGTTTGGCGCCATCGTGGGATTGCTGGCCATCCTCGGGCTGTGGTTCTGGCTCGTCTCGCTCATCCTGCTGCTGGGTGCCGAGGTCAACTCGTACTTCGTGCTGGGCCAGCGCGCGGCGCCGTCGGACCTGCCGGGCTTGTTGAGCCTGGCCACCGCGCGGCCCAAGCCAGAAGAGCCCGGCACCTGAAACTCGCTCCGTCCATAATGGTGGGGCAACTCTGGGGAGAGGCTGTTCGCCGGCCAGCGATCGGGCGGCCGGGCTGCGCGGCGAGGCAACGACGAGGCAACGGCGAACGGAAGAGAGGGGCTGACTCATGGCGGAAACAGCGGGCTGGCGAGCGCGGGCGATTCTCTCGTGGCGTCAGCAAGCCCTCGGCGCGCGCTTGCGTCAGCTGCTCGACATCGATATCGACCCTGCCTCCGTGCAGGCCGCCGGCGAGGAATCGCGCGCGCTGGTGGACGGCGTCACCTTCGTGCTGCGTTCCGCCACCAACCAGCTGGCGCTGGAGTGCACCTGCCCGCGCTGCCACAAAGCACAGCCGCCCGCGGCCGTAGAGAGCCTGGGAGACATTGGCCGCGCACTGGACAGCCTGTGCCGCGACTGCGAATTCCTGGTGAAGGCCGGCCTCGAAGACAGCTCTGCGCCAGCCCGGCGCTGAGTCTGCGCTCCGTCAGCGGGCGGGCGTGATCTGAATGGCCTTGGCTTTGTCCGAATAGTGGTGCCGCACGAACTCCAGCAGCTGATCGCCGGGGTTGTTCAGCAGCACGCGCACGAAGTAGCCACCGCGGCCATTCCGTTCCACCTTGGTGATGATGGAGGGGAAGAAGAGCTCGTCGCGGAAGTGCGGCGCCTGAAACGTGGCGATCACCTCGGATGAGCTGGTGAGGCCCAGAGCGCCCAGCTCGCACAGCGCGTAGTCCTTGCCCACTTCCAGCGTGGTGCCCTTGTAGGCCTGGCCGGCCCGGAGCCCGCCCTGCGCTTCGATGGCCACCGGGATGGCCACCTTGAAGGCGGTGCTCTCGTACCGCTTACGGTTCTGCACGTAGGTCACGATGGCATCCTGCAGGCCGCCGCGCGGCTTGATGAACTGCAGCCGCAGCTCCTGCCCGTCCTGGCCGTTATCGATGGCGCTCACCAGCGCACAGTCAAACTCCATGGACTGGGCCCGGTTGGGCAGCTCAAAGCTCAACTGATGCGTTTCATCGCCCGCGATCAGCTCGGTCGACTGAAAGTGCACCGCGCAGCCACTGCCGCTCAGGTTGAAGATGGTCACCGGGCGCTTCATGAAGTCTTCCGACTGCAGAAACAACGTCGCGGGAAGATCGCAATTCGTGCGAAAGAACCGCCGCTTCTCCTTGTCTCGCTCCATGTCCCTCAAGTGCCCCTGCTGAGGATGCACAAACGGCGGGGCCTCCAAGGCTCAGCAGCCAGGGCAACACACCATGCCGCGGCGCTTCCCCCGCCAGCGTGTAGTATACGCCTCCGCGCAAAGCACTCAGTGGTGTTCCTCTCTCGAAAATGGTCTGCCGGTCCTACTTTCATGGAACGGTGGTGTCGCACCGCGACATGTATGGCTCGCGACCGGGAGAGCAGCTGTGTTGGCAGGTCAAGACGTGCTTTGACGAGCCAGCTCAGCTCCTCTCCCAGCCGGGAGAGGAACTGGCTGCTCCGGACGAAGGAGTCCAGTCCGAATCAACCTGAGCTGCCTCGGGCGCGGGGACGTGAGCCGCTTCTGCCTTTCCGGGCAACTTCTCCGCGCGCAATACCGTCAGGCGTCGCCGTCAGCGCTATGGCGTGGGCGTAGCAGTTGCCGGTTTCGGCGTGGCGGTGGCCGGCGGCACCGCTGTGCTGGTTGGGGTTGACGTAGTGGGTGGTGGCGTGGCTGTCGCCGTTGCCGGCGGCGCGGCGGTTGAGGTGGCGCTCGCCGTTGGCGCCGGCGTGGCCGCGCTCGTCGCGCCCGTGGTTGGCGTAGCGGTCGCTACCGGCAAGGTGGTGGCCGTGGCGCTCGGCGTAGGGCTGGCCGTGGCTGTGGGCGTGAACGTCGTTGTGGCCGTGAAGGTCGGCGTGGGGCTGGGGCTGTTCGTGGCCGTGGGGCTGCTGGTCATCGTGGGAGACGGCGTAAGCGAAGGCGTGGGGCACGCCGCCGCGCTGCTGGTGGATGTGGATGTGGGCGTGGGCGTGGGGCTGGCCGTGCCGGTAGGGGTCGGTGTCAGCGTGGTCGGGGTGGCGCTGGGCGTGGCTGTCGCGGTCACGGTGCAGATGCCGGCCGGCGTAGCTGTGGCGCTGCTGGTGAGCGTGGGCGCCGGCGTGCTGCTGGGCGTCGCCGTGCAGACGGCCGACGCCCCTGTCGACGTGGAGGCAGGCGCGCTGTGTGTCGCCGTAGGCACGCTGGCGGTTCCCGTCGCCGCCGGCGTAGAGGTGGCCGGAGTGCACGCCGCGGACGTCGCGGTCGGCTCCTGGAGTGGCAGCGTGATGCTCTCCTCCGGCGCGGGCGCGCTCAGCAGGCCATCCCTGGTGTAGGAGCGAACGGTGACGTAGTAGGTCGTGCCGTAGGTCACGTTCGTATCGTGGTAGCTGGTCACGTTGCCGGCGTCGATCACCTGGTCGTACTGGCGCGGCTGGTGCCCGAGGTAGATCTTGTAGCCGGCCACATTCAGCGTGCTTGAGGGCTGCCAGGCCAGCCGAATACTGCCGGGCGCGAGCACCAGCCCGCCCGGCGGCAGGGGTGGGTCCAGGATGGTGGTTTGCGCGGTGTAGCTGGTGGCTGCCCCGGTGCTGGTTTGGCTTTGCACCGTGGCCGTGATGGTGATGGTCTGGGCGGTGGCCGAGTTCACGGTGAGCGTATCGCACGCCTGCCCAGCACCCGGGGTGGGATTGCAGCCGCCGCCCGCGTCGCCCGAGTAGACCTGGCCCACGTTGCTGGAAGAGCGCGCCAGCGAGAAGCAGCCTGGCTGCAGGTTGCACACGCTGCCGGCGGCGCTGAAGCTGACCGCCGCGCCCGTGCCGGCGATGCTGGAGCTGCCATCGGCAATGGGATTGCCCAGGTAGCTGGTGAGGCTGGCGGCGACGTGCGCGCTCTGCCCCGTACCCAGGGAGACGGTGCTGGGCGGCGGCGTCAGGGCCACGCTCTGACTGTTATCCACGGTGATAACGTTCACCGCTGGGCTCGTGGTGGATGCGCCCGCCAGGTCCGCCGCGGCTCCACGGCACCCACCGTTGGCCCCCGGAAAGACCTGGACATCAAACCCATAGGTATCGTCCAGCGCATACACGGCCGCCTTGGTTTTCCCATCCCACAGCATCGTAAAGCCGGGGCTGGTATCCACCAGCGGCAGGTTCTTGGTGCAACCGGTCGAGGCGTCGGCGCCCTGGCTCTTTTTGGCGGAGGTGTTGACGTAGGTGCGAATGGAGACGGTGCTGGAGCCATAGCAGGGGTCGGTGGTGAGCGCACTGGCGCAGCTGTAGGTGACGTTGATCCCCTGCTCTTGCGGCGCGAGGGAGGCGATCACACCATCGGTCGGCGTGAGGATGACGCTCTGGATCACTTGCCCCTGGCTGCTCGCGGTCGTCTTCACTGTGGCCACGTCGCCTTCGAGGTCGCACACCGTCACCGGGCCGCCCGAGGTGCCGTAATTGCAGGCGCTGGTGCTGGCAAAACCATCAGGATCGGTGATTTCAAGCACAAAGCTATACCAGGTGTTGTTGACAAGCGAGGAGATCGTCGTGCTGAATTGCCCGTTCGCGCCCCCACCAATGCTGGTGGGTGCGGAAAGGCCGGTGCAGGGGGGAGACGTTGGACACTTGGCTTGCACCCAGCTCACCGTCGCGGTGGCGTTGCTGTCCGCATCGCCGCTGTAGGGCACCACCAGGGTGACGCTGGTCGAGCCTGGAGAGAGCTGCAGGACCGAGGGGTTGGTTTTAGGGTCGCTGCGCGTGATGGTGGACACGGCGGTGCTGGGGCTCACGTTGCCCGCCGCATCGGTGGCGGTGACGGTGAAGGTGTCGGCGCCAACCTGCAGCGCTACCTCGAGCGAAAAGTTGGTGACGCCCCCGTTCAGCTGAATGGACGCGACTAAGGACGCGCCACTGTAGATGCGCACCAGGGCGTTGGCCTCCACCTGGCCGGTGAGGGTGTAGGTAGCATTGTTGGTCCAAACGGACACGGACGGCGTGATGACCGTTGGCGCCGCTGGCGGCGTGGTGTCCGGCCCGGCGGCCGTGGCGAACTGAAAGGCAGAGTAGGCGTTGCTGGCGAGCGTGTTGCCGTACAGGTCAGTGGCGCTGGTGGCCACGGTCATGGCGTAGTAGGTGCTGGGGGCCAGACCGTTGGGGGTGAAGGTGAGAATGTTCTGCCCGGCTCCCGACCAGGTGAATGCCCCGCCCGCCTTCGTTGTCGTATCGCTGCCCGATGGGCACTGGGGCGTAGATGACACAGGCATGACCCAGCAAACCACGTTGGCGTTGCCCGTCCCCGGGCAGGTGGTTGTGGCGCCGCACGATGCCAGGGAGAAGGCCGCTTGCGTGGTGCTGGTGTTCATGGCTTCGCTGAAGGTCAGCTGGATGGGATTGTTGGTGCTCACCCCGGTGCCACCGCCCGCCGGCGATGTGGGCGGCACGATGATGGGGTTGGTGGTGGCGGTGGTGATCCCCGTTTGGAAGGCGGAGCTGGCGCCGGCGGCGAGGTGCAAGTCGCTGGCACTGGAGGTTGCGCCCGTGCCGATGCTCACCTGGTAGCAGCTGCTGGCGGTGAGATTGGCGCCGGGCGAGAACACCAACATGGTGGTGTTGTTCTCCCAGGCAAAGGACCCTGCCACCGCGCTGCCCGCCGTGCCACCCTGGCAGGCGCTGTTGGCCCCGCTCAGCGGCGCCAGGCTGAACGCCGCGTCGCTGGTGGCCTGGTCCATGGCTTCGCTGAAAGAGATAGTGATCTTGGTGTTCAGCGCCACGCTGCTGGCCGTGTTGTAGGGCGTGATGGGGCTGGCCACGGGGGCGGTGCCGAACGAATTCGCGGTTTTGAACTGCGTGTTGGCCGCGCTGGTGCTGCCGGTGAAGGCGCCCAGCGTGTAGCCCGTGGGGCCCACCATGGCCGCCACCCACAGGCTGGAGATCACCACCGTGGACAGCGCCAGCCGCCAGCGCCTCATACGCGGGCGCGCCGGCATGCGCCGCGACAGGGCACCGGGCTCAGTTGCCGCCGTGGCAGCTGGCCCGCCGGCCTGCCGTGGAGACCACACCACCCCTCACCCTGCGCACTCTCCTCCACCCTACTACATGTACGCCGTTGCGGCGGTGCGCACGTAGGCCGTTCAGCCTATAGCCTGCGTGGTTCACCCCAGGGCGATGGCCCCGTCCATGTCGTCGGAACCCATCGGAGACCAGAAAAGGGGTTCGCCACCGGCGCGCTCACCGTTCCCGCCGGGTGCCCCCACCTTCAGCCGGCGAAGGCGGGCGCCCCGGTGGCGCTCCTCTGCCCTCCACTGTGCGCGTGCCCGCGCCGGTGTCATAGGCCGTGTGGCCTAGTGGGTCACTTCCTATAGTCGTAACGGCATCACCCCAGAGGCGTCTCGCTGCATGAAATGCTTCCCTGTAGGAAGCACCGGAGGACATAGCCTGTGGGCCAACTCAACCAAGCCCTATGGGCAAGAGAAGTGACCCACTAGTTGCTGTGGGAAGGGGTGTAGGTGTAGGCGTGAGCGTGGCGCTGGGCGACGGGCTGACCGCGCCGCTGGCCCGAGGCGTCGCGGCCGGCCGCGGGGTGACGGTGCTGGTTGGACTGGATGCCGCCGCGGTGGCGCTGGGCAGCGCCGTCGCGCTGCCGGCAGTTGCACTCGAGATGGCCGTAACGCCTGGGGTCGCCGTCGCGCTGGGGCTGCTCGTGGCCGATGCCGTGGCGCTGCCGCTGGGCGTTGGCGAAAGCGGCGGTGGTGTGCTGAAAGCCGTCGCCGTGGCGGAGGCCGTTGGAGTTGGGCTCGCGGTCGCCGTGGCGGAGTTCGTTGGAGTTGGGCTCGCGGTCGCGGTGTCAGTAGGCGTTGGAGTTGGGCAGGGTGTAGCCGTACTGTTAGGCGTAGCGGTCGGTGTGCGCGTGCCGGTTGGCGTAGGCGTGGGCGTGAAGGTGGCCGTGGCGCTGCCCGTGGGTGTCGGGGTCGTTGTTGCCGTGGGCGTAGCCGTGGCACTGCCGGGGGTGGCGCAGCTGACAGCGGTCGCGGAAAGCGCAGGGGTGGGCG
>JBOGTU010000058.1:0-6070 GCA_050695655.1 Chloroflexota bacterium
CCAGTTAGTTGCACAGTGTACCACCTCGCGCGCCAGCCCTTGCTTGGCCTGTGCCTGGCAGCCGTCACGCGGCGCGCATCCCCTCAGCTTCTACACTCCCAGAGGTGCGCCTGCTCCGTCTGCTTCCCGCGCTGATCGTGCTGCTGATCGTGGCTGCCATCACCTGGGCGGGCTTCACCCTCAGCAAAGCGTCGACCCAGCCGCTGGCCCTCACCTCGGCGGCGGGCAACGTGCTCGTTCTGGGCTACGGCGGCGGCGCACATCCCGGCGCGGAGCTCAGCGATACCATGCTGCTGGTGTGCCAGGGCCCACACGGGCCGGTGGAAATCTCCGTGCCGCGCGACCTGTGGGTGCAGCTGCCGCCCAACTCGGGCCGCTACGCCAAAATCAACGCCGCCCTGCAGGAAGGCTATAACGCCGGAGGCCTGCCCGCGGGCGCGGCGCTCGCGGTGCAGAAGGTGAGCCAGGTGGTGGGCTTGCCCATCGGCGGCTGGGTGCTGGAGAACTTCCAGGGGTTTCGAGACCTGGTGGATGCCATGGGTGGGGTGGATGTGACCGTGCAGCGCGCCTTCACCGCCCAATACCCCGTGAACGACAATCCCGCCATCAACGCGGCCTGGAAGACCATCCACTTCAATGCCGGCCCGCGGCACATGGATGGCGAGCGCGCCATCGAATTCGCCCGCGCCCGCTACTCCACTAACCCCCTGGAGGGCACGGACTTCGCCCGTGCAGCGCGCCAGCAGCTGCTGGTGGCCGCCATGCGCAGCCGGCTGCTGAGCCCGGCCGGCGCGCTGCGCTTCGTCCCGGTGACCTCGGCCATCTCTGCCGCCATCAGCACCAACCTGTCGGACGCCGCCATGGCGGCCTTCGTGTTGCAGCTGCGCGGCAGCGCCACCAAGCACGTGACCATCGATACGTCCAACGTGCTGGTGGGCGCTCGCTCCGCCGATGGGCAGGACATCCTGCTGCCGCGCGGCAACAACTACGCCCTCATTGCCAGCTACGTCCAGCACCAGCTCGGCTGAATTGGCCAGCAGCTGAGCCAGCAGGCGTCAGCCGGCGCGCTGGCCCGCTGAGCGACGGTGTCACCTGATACCGTGCGGAGCCGCGGGTGAGCTGCCGCTTCGCGGTTGAAACCGCTGCCGTCGTAGTATCGAAGCACACAACGTTTCGGTGAGGGCGCCGGCTCTGAGGACGGCGGACAGGAGAAAGAGGACATGGACGGAAGCACGAACGAGACACCGCTGATTTCCCGGCGCAGATTGATCCAGCTCGGTGGCTTGGGCGCACTGGGCTTGCCCCTGTTGCTGGAGGCGTGCGGCACCGCCGCGGCACCGGCCAGCTCGCCCGCCGCCTCAAGCGCTGGCGCCAGCTCGGCCGCGACCAGCCCCAGCGGCAGCGGCGCACCGGCCGCGAGCGCCGGCAGCGCCGCGCCTAAGACGCAACCCTTCCCCACCTACGCCGCCATCCAGGGCGGCCCCAAGCCCGACTACCACAGCAGCGATCCACGCATCACGGATGGGTTCGACAACTATCCCGCCAACCCGGCCAAGTTCATGACCGGCTCGGCACCCGGCACCGGCGCCAGGATGGACGTGTTCATCGCCAACCTCTATCCTCCGCCGACTCCATACGACCAGAACCCCACCTGGAAAGCCATCAACAAGCAGTTGAACGAAAACGTCCAGATGAACATGGTCGCGGCAGCGGACTTCAACACCCGGCTGGCCACAGTGATGGCCGGCGGCAATCTGCCCGATACGCTGTTCATGATCGGTGGCGTGGGCGGCGCCCCCGGCTTTGGTAGTGGCTTTCCGGTGCAGTTCCTCGAAACTCAGTGCTCCGATCTTACGCCGTACCTGGCGGGCAGCGCCGCGAAGGACTACCCCAACCTGGCCGCCATCCCCACCTACTCATGGCGCACCTCGGTAGCGGCCGGCAAGCTGTACAGCATCCCTATCCACCGCTACCTGCCGACGTTCTGGTTCTTCGTGAACTCTGATGTGTGGAACAAAGAGGTGGGCGCCACCACCGTGCCCAAAGACGCGGCCGACTTCAAGAAGATCCTGCAGCAGCTGAACCAGCCCAAGGCCAATCGCTGGGCCATTGGCAACTACGTCGCCCCTGGCAGCTATGGGCTGGAAGGTTACGCGGAAATGTTCGGCGCACCGAACAACTGGCGGCTGGAATCCAGCGGCAAGCTGACCAAGAATTACGAGACCGAAGAGTACAAAGCAGCCGTCGGCTACTTGAGGGACATCATGTCCAGCGGCCTCATGCCGCCCGACGTGAACACCGGCAAGAACTCGCGGGACGACTTCATCGCCGGCAAGTTCGTAGTGTCGCTGGAGGCCTTCGGCAACGGCTTCAACGACTTCTGGCGCCGCGGCCTGCTCCAGAAACCAGCAACCCACTTCAGCATGATCACGCCGTTCGCCTCCACCGCCGGCGGCAAGCCGGTCCACTACCTCAGCGCTGGCTTGATTGCTGTCAACGTCCTCAAGAAGGCCGCGCCGGACCGGATCAAAGAGATCCTGCGCGTCATCAACTGGCTGGCGGTGCCCTTCGGCACTCAGGAAGATGTGCTGTTGAGCTATGGCCTGAGCGGATCGGACTACAAGCTCGATGCCAAGGGCAACCCCATACCTACAAAGGTGGGACTGTCGCAGGCCGCCTACGTCCCCTGGCAGTACATCGGCCACCACCCCTATGTGTGGTACCAGGCCGGGTTGCCAGGCTACGTGAAGGCATCGTTCGAGTACGAGCAGCAGCTGGTGAAGGTGGGTATCGATGACCCCACCATCGGCTTCCTGTCGCCCACCAGCTCGACTAAGGGTGTGGTGGCGAACAACACCTTTACGGACGGCATCAACGACCTGCTCGCCGGGCGGCGGCCGTTGACCGATTACGACCAGCTGGTGAAGGACTGGCGCAGCGCCGCCGGCGACCAGATCCGCACCGAGCTGCAGGATGCCATGGCCGCGGCGAAATAGTCGCGCAGCGAAAGAGCAATGGACTAAGATTCAGCCATGCTTACCGTCGAAGAGAACACACTCATCAGCCGCACCGGTCCGGGCTCGCCCATGGGCGAGCTGTTTCGTCGGTTCTGGGTTCCCGCGTTCCTGAGCAGCGAGCTGGATGCGCCTGATGGCGCACCACTGCGCACGCGCCTGCTCGGCGAGGACCTGGTCGCCTTCCGCGATACCAACGGGCAGGTGGGCCTGGTGGAGGCGTTCTGTCCGCACCGGCGCGCGCCGCTGTTCTTCGGGCGAAATGAGGAGTGCGGGCTGCGCTGCGTGTACCACGGCTGGAAGTTCGACGTGTCGGGGGCATGCATCGACATGCCCAGCGAGCCGCCCGAAAGCAACTTCAAAGACAAGGTTCGCGTGAAGGCCTATCCCACGTACGAGACGGGCGGCCTGGTGTGGGCCTACATGGGGCCACTGGAGAAGCAGCCCAGCCGCCCGCCGTTCATCGAGTGGACGGAGCTCCCGGCAGCGCGCGTGCGCGTGAGCAAATGGTTCCACGAGTGCAACTACCTGCAGGGCATAGAGGGCGACATCGATACGGCGCACATTGGCTTTCTGCATCGCGACACGCGCCCCCGGCCAGGGCCGGGCGTGTGGCAAACGCAAAGTGCCCGCGACAACGAGCTGCGCCGCAAGGCCGACCGCTTCCCTCGCCTCACGGTCATGGAAACGGACTACGGTTTGGTGTACGGCGGCCGGCGGGCCACCGAGGATGGCCTGTACTACTGGCGGCTCACGCAGTGGATGCTGCCCGGCTTCTCGCTGATCCCGGCGCCGGTTTCGGCGCGCGGCGGCACCGCCTGGATCCCGGTGGACGATTCTCACTGTGTGCGCTACAACATCGGCCTCAACCCGGACGCGGACTTCGACGCGACCGCGCTGGGCGGCGGAATGACCAGCAGCCCCACCCAGTTCACCCTGCCGGACGGTACCGTGATCGACACCATGCTCCCGCCTGGAACCAAGGCCAACACCTACGGGCTGGATCGCGCCGCGCAACGGGCCGGCAGCTTCAGCGGCATCGAAGGCATTCCCATGCAGGACAAGGCGATGATCGAGGGCATGGGCTACCTGTGTGACCGTTCACAGGAGCATCTGGGCACCACCGACCTGGCCGTCATCGCCATGCGCCGGCTGTTCCTGCGCCTGGCGCGCGAGCTGCAGCAGGGCATCGAGCCGGTAGCGCCGAGCAAGCCGGAGCTGTACCGCGTGCGCCCGCTGGACATCCTCTCGCCCGAAGCCGAGCTGGAAGGCGTCCTCCGAGAGCACGGCTCCAAAACGCGCGTCCCGGCCTAAGCTGAAAGCCAGCCGGCGCGCCGCCGAAAGTCACGGCCTACACTCCGCGGCAACGCGGGCGTGGCGGAATGACATAGGCGCTGGACTTAGGAACCGGACGGCGTCTCCTATGCTCCCGGGATCATCTGATAGAGCGTGAACTTGTGGTCAATCGGCGGCAGATTGTACTGCAAGGCCGGCCTTGTCGGCGCTGCGCGGCCCTACCTTCCGCGGAATATCGGCGCAACGGTCCGGTCTTCTTCCACCAGCGTGACGCGGTCGATCTCCGCCAGATCTTCCGGCGTGAAATGCACTTCCAGCGCTTTGACGTTGGCGCGGATGTGATCGGGCGTGTCGGCGCCGGCGATGACCGTGGCCATCATCGGCCGGGTGAGCAGCCAGGCGATGGACATCTGGGCCAAATCCCAGCCGCGCCCCTGCGCAAAGCTCGTCAACGCCTCAACCACGGTCCAGTTCCGCTCGCTGTCCCAAGCCTTGAAGCTTGGCCGGCGCGCCCCGCGGCTGCCCGGCGGCGGCGCCACTCCGCGGCGGTAGGTGCCGCTGAGCATGGCGCCCGCCAGCGGAAAGTAGGGGATCATGCCCAAGCCAAACTTGATGCAGAACGGTTCCATGCGCTTCTCGATGTCACGGTACAGCAGGTTGTAAAGGTCCTGGCAGGAGACGAACGGAGTCAGGTTGTGCTTCTCCGCCACCCACAGAGCTTCACACACCTCCCACTCGAAAAAGTTGGAGCAGCCGACGTAGCGCACCTTGCCCTGGCGCACCAGGTCGTCCAGCGTGCGCATGGTCTCCTCGATCGGCGTCTGCCGGTCAGGCGTATGGACCTGGTAGACGTCGATGTAGTCGGTCTGCAGCCGCTTTAGGCTCGCCTCGCAGGACGCGAGGATGTGTCCACGCGAAGCGCCGCCATCATTCGGGCCGGGTCCGACGCGGTTGCCGAACTTCGTGGCCACGATGACGGACTGACGCTTCCCCACCAATGCGCGACCCAGGTACTCCTCTGAGCGCGTGTCCGAATAGCTGTCGGCCGTGTCAAAGTAGGTCACGCCCAGGTCGATCGCCGCGTCCACGATGCGCTGCGCCGTAGACGTATCGACTTCCGTCCCGAACGGATTGCAGCCCAGTCCGATGGCCGAGATATGCAACCCCGATGTGCCGAGCCTTCTGTATTCCATGCCCCATTCTAGGGAACAGAGAACAGGGCCAGCGCGCTCTATTCTCGTCCCTCTACTTTCCCTTACTGTCAGTCGCTTCGAAGGCACCTTCAGCCCGTCTGCCGTCAACTGCTGTGCCCGGTGCAAGTTCGCGACCGCTGCCCGCTGGGTGTTGCCGTACACAGACTTGCGCTTGCCGCTGTCGTAGTAGCGACCAGCTAGAATCGGGGCCAACGCGGGCGTGGCGGAATGGCAGACGCGCTGGACTTAGGATCCAGTGCCGCAAGGCGTGGGGGTTCAACTCCCCCCGCCCGCACTCCTTCGAAGGGCAAATTCAAGCGTGAGTTTGTGCGCTGACGTGCGCAAACGTACCTAGCAGACACTAACGCTGACACCGACCGTGAGCTACACTCATGCCAGTGGCCCGCAAGCGCGCCAATGGCGATGGCACGATCTATCAGCGGAAAGACGGCCGATGGTGCGGCGCGCTAACGCTCCCCGATGGGACCGTCAAGCGCTACTACAGCCGCGACCGGCAGGATGTCCAAAGGCGCCTTACGAGCGCACTTCAGAAGCGCAACGATGGCC
>JBOGTU010000059.1:0-3640 GCA_050695655.1 Chloroflexota bacterium
AGCTGCCGTTCAGGTAGGGATCGTTGATCAGGCCCTTCCAGCCCACGGTGGTGCGCGGCTTCTCGAAGTACAGCCGCATGACGATCAGCAGGTCGCCCGCCAGATCGCCGGCCAGCTGCCGCAACCGCCGCGCGTAGTCGATGCCAGCCTCAGGGTCGTGTACGGAACAGGGGCCCACAACCACTATCAGACGAGGGTCGTCGCCGTTCAGGATGCGCACCGCCTCGTCGCGGGTGCGCGCCACGCTGGCCGCCGCGGCATCGCTCAGCGGCAGGTCCCGCAGCACATCGGCCGGGCGGAGCAGCGGGCCCATGGTGCGCACCCTCAGGTCGCGTGTGCGTGGATGCTCGGTTTGGGCAGCGGCGGGCCGCTCGCTCAGGGAGAGATTGGTTGTCATGTGCGTCACGCTTTCCACAAGTTTCGCGCAAACAAAAAAGCAGAGGACGCATCCTCTGCTGCGCGGCATGGGCGCTTGTCCGCGTTCTTGGTCTAGGTTCTCCGACCGCGCACGCCCATGCCGCCGCTAAAGTCGTAATACCAGCGCGACCGGGCCTTCATTGCTCTTTCAGCTTACGCCACCTGGGGCCGGCGAGTCAAATTCCGTGGGACTCGGCTCAGGGCGCGCCCGGCAATGCTGGGATCCAGCCGGCAGGTTGCGTGACCAGCGTATTGGCGCCAGGCTGGCAGAGGCGCTCGTAGATGCGTTCCATGGCGGCGGCATAGGCCTCCAGGCTGAACTCGGCGGCGCGGCGCGCGGCCGCCCGGCTCATGCGCAGCAGCAGGTCGCGGCTGGCCAGCAGCCGCAGCACGCGATCCGCGATCTGGCCAGGCTGCCGGCGCTCCACGAGGAAGCCATCGCGCCCGTCCTGCAGCCACTCGGCGGTGCCACCCGCGTGGGAGGCAACCACCGGCCGGCCGGCGCTCATCGCCTCAAGGCCTACCAGGCCGAAGGGCTCCGGCCAGATGCCTGGCATCACCAGCAGGGAGCTCTCGCGGTAATACGCGGCTACTTCCGCCCGCGGCACGTGGCCGGTGAAGGTAACCCGCTGGCGCACGCCGAGTGCGCTGGCCAGCTGCTCCAGCTCCGGCCGCTGCGAGCCATCGCCCACCACCGTCAGGCGCGCCTGGGGCTGGCGCGCAAGGATCGCCGGCAGGGCACGCAGCAGTTGATCGAGGCCTTTGACGGGCTCCAACCGGCCCACAAACAGCAGCCGCGGCTGTGCCGGCGGCACCGTTCGGCCGAGCTGGGCCACACCGTTGGGCAGCGAGATGACCGGGCCAAACAGTTCCGATTCCTCGAGCACGCGCTTGAGGTGCTCGCTGCAAGCAACGACCAGGTTGATGTTGGCACTCAGGCGGCGGAAGAGGGCAAAACGCAGCTTCTCCCAGAAGAAGCGTGCGCTGATGCCGCGGCTGAAGTAGCCGGCCACGGCGTCCCGATAGGGCGCCAGCGTTGGGATGCGGTCCAAGCCCGTGGGGTCGATCACGGTGTAGTCGTGCGCGGAGAGCAGGGTAGGGTAGTGGCGCAGCGGCAGCAGCGCCGCCAGCGAGGCATGCTGGACGTTGTGCAGGTGCACCACCTGCGGCTGGAACACCCGCAGCACCTCTCGCAGGCGGCGGCAGGCGTGCGGGTTGTACAGGTAGTACAGCGCGCGCAGGGGCGATGAGTCGGCAAAGGCACGGAACTCCACGTCGCTCAGCCGGGAGGCGCTGGCGTGCCGGTTCCCGGCCAACACGCATACGGTGTGGCCGCGCGCCTCCAGCGCGGTGCGCAGGTTGGCGATCATCACCTCGGCCCCGGCAAACTCGCTGGCGTTGTCGTGCAGCATGAGGATTCTCATCGCCGCCTGCCCCCATCCGGCCGCAGCAGTCGCCAGCCGAAGAAGGCGATGAACGACGCGGCGAACGCCCCTTCACCAAAGGTGTCCTCGCGCGGCCAGGGCAGCAGGTGCGTAAGCTGCAGATGCAGCGTTTGCGGGTGCACCAGCGCCACCAGCACGATGTAGCCCCAGCCGAGCAAGCCGAACAGGAAGATGGTCAAGGCCACGGCTTCCAGCAGCCGCCTCACGCGCCGGGACTCCGGGCCACGGAGTGGCGGGGCAGCCACGATAGGCTGAGGTCAACCCAGACGTCTCGGGCGTACAGTGCGCTGGTGAGAGCCTGCCCCAGCAGCCAAGCCCAGCCCACGCCCGTGAGCTGATGCGCCGGCATGAGCGCCAGGCTCAGCCCCATCGTGGCCGCGGCGCCCACCAGGTTGTTCAGCACCAGCTTGCGCATGTCCTTGCGGATGCTCATGAGGGCGGCGCCGATCATGTTGATCGCGGCGAAGGCGGCGGCGGCGCCCTGGAGCCGCAGCAGAGCCGTTCCCTGGGCGGCGTATGCTGGGCCGAAGACCAGCAGAATGTGGCTGCCCAGCAGCACCAGCAGCAGCATGCCGGGCGCGAGCAGCAGGGCAATCAACCGCGTAGCCTTACGCAACTGCGGCCGCAGTTGGCTTGGGTTGAACGAGCCTTCCGCGAAAAGGGACTGGGTGGTGGCCAGCGGCACCACGTACAGCAGGTTGGCCATCATGGTGCTCATGTAGAAGTAAGCCGCCGCACTTGGCCCCAGCCCCTGCACGATCACCACCGGCAGCGCCAGTGTGGGCAGGTTGAACAGGAACAGCCCGATGTACGTGCCGAAAGAGAAGCGGGCCAGCCCGCGCAGCAGCCGCACCGAGGGGCCCGGCCAGGTGCGATAACGGAAGCGCCGCCGCAGGAAGAAGAAGCTGAGCGACAGCGCCGCTGCCAGCGACAGGGCGAACGAGCCCACGATGCCAAAGGCCCCAAAGCCGACCAGCGTCACCGTGAGGCCGAGCTTGACCACGGCTTGCGCGGCGTTCTTGATAAGGATGAACACGGTGGAGCGGTAGGCGATGAAGATGCTTTCCAACAGCAGGTACAGGGCCAGCAACACTGAAAAGGCCACAATCAGCGCGCCCACGGCCGGCGTCACGCGGGTAATGGCCAGGCCCGGCAGTCGCGAGGTCCCCAACACGTACAGCGTGGCGGTGGCCGTGGCCGCGAGCGCCACCGTGGCGCAGGCGGAGTTGATCATGCGGTTCTTCTCCCCCTCGCCACCCAGGTAGCGAATGAGAGCATTGTTGAGGCCCAGCAGGCTGAAGGTGCCTATCAGCGTGGCGACGGAGATGAGCGCCGTGGCGAAGCCGATCTCCACCGAGGAATACAGCCGCGCGTTCACGATCCAGAAGGCGAAGCCCAGCAGGGAAACCGTGCCGGTGCTCAGCATCAGGTACACCGAGTTGTGAAAGAGTGGGTCCGAATGGAACTGCCGCCGCCATCGCTGGTGCAGCGGTTCGCGGCCGCTGGGGAACGACAGATGAACCAGGCGGCCGAGCGCCCGGCCATCCCTGGGCTGGGGCTGGCTCATGGCGCGGCCTGCCAGAAGGAGGACGCGGCCACGGCGCGGAAGGCGGCGAGGGCCTGTGGCGAGGTGTTGACGCGCCAGTCCTGGCCCCCCAGGCCGCCATCGGCGGTGGTATCGGCCTGGAACCAGCAGTAGCCGCGGATGCGGGGCATGGTGGTGGGCAGGTCAACGAGCAGGCCGCTGGTGATCCAAGCGGCTTTGGCGCTGGCCGAGG
>JBOGTU010000060.1:0-27191 GCA_050695655.1 Chloroflexota bacterium
ACGCCAACCTGTGCTCCATCCTGCCCAACCTGCAGCTCAAACTCGGGCACAGCATCGTGTCGGACAGCCAGCTCGCCAGCCTCACCGAGGTGGCGCGCTCAATCGCCGAGATCGCCAACCTGCCGCCCGATGCGCACCTGCCGTACGTGGGCCGCAGCGCCTTCGCCCACAAGGCTGGCCTGCACGTGAGCGCCATCCTCAAGTCGGACCGCGCCTACCAGCATGTCGATCCCGCGCGCGTCGGCAACGAGAAGCGCGTGCTGGTGTCCGAGCTCGCCGGCCGCGGAAACGTGCACTACAAGGCCGCCGAACTGGGACTGGATCTGTCCGGTGGCAGCGCCCAGGCCCAGGCGCTGGTTGAAGAGGTGAAGGAGCTGGAGTCCCAGGGCTACCAGTTCGAGGGTGCCGAGGCCTCGTTTCAGCTGCTGCTGCGGCGCTCTCAACCGGGCTATGCCGCGCCTTTTGCCCTGGTGGACTTCACCGTCATGTCCCAGCACCGTGAGGCCGCCCATCCGGTAGCCGAAGCCACCGTCAAGGTCAAGGTCGGCACGGAGCTGTTCCACACCGCGGCCGACGGCAATGGCCCGGTGAACGCCCTGGACGCGGCCGTACGTAAGGCACTGCTGTCGTTCTACCCCAGCCTCGCCGCCATCTCCCTGCAGGATTACAAGGTGCGCGTCATCGAAGGGTCCCACGGCACCTCGGCCAAGGTGCGCGTATTCATCGAATCCGAAGCCGGTGGCCAGGAGTGGACCACCGTCGGCAGCTCGGAAAACATCATCGAGGCCAGCTGTCGCGCACTGGTGGACAGCCTGGAGTTCTTCCTCTGGAAGGCCGGCGACGCTGTGGCGGAGGGTGCGCGAGCCACGGCGAAGGGGTAGAGTAGGAGCGCGCAGGCCCATTCTGCGCACAGCAACAGAGCGAGGTGTCGATCGCTATGTCTACCCAGCAACTGTGCATATCCGCTGATTCGCATGTGGTGGAGTCCGCCGAGTTCTTCCTGCCGCTGCAAAAGCGCTTTGGCGACAAGGCGCCACGCATGGTGACGGTGGACGAGAACCGCGGCCCCCAGTTGGACCTGGGCAACGGCAAGCTGGGCATTGGCCTCTCCGGCTTCTTCATGGCCGATGTGGACTTCACCCGCCCAGACATCCGTGAGCTGTACCGCAAAGGCTACGACCTGGCCCGCCCCGGTTGCTACGACGTGAGCGAGCGTTTGAAGGACCAGGAACTGGATGGCATTGACGCCGAGGTGCTGTATCCCAGCGTGCTGTTCAACGTCTACCAGGTGGACGATCTGGACATCGTGAAGGCCGCCTTCAGCATGTATAACGACTGGACGGCGGACTACTGCTCCGACGCCCCCGGCCGCCTCTTCCCGCTGGCCTGCGTGCAGCTGTACGACCTGGACGAGGCCATTGCCGAGATGGCACGCGCCAAGCAGCTGGGCCACGTGGGCCTGTGCATCCCAGCCACCGCGCCACCCGATCGCCTCTACTCCGACCCCTGGTACGACACATTCTGGGCGGCCGCGCAGGACTTGAACATGCCGCTGACCATGCACATCTTCACCGGCGCCACGGCCAACCATGGTCTGCCTTTCAAACAGGCAGGCAGTCCGCTTGCCTTCGCCGGCGTCATGTTCACCATCGCCGACATTCTGCAGTCCGGAGTGTGCCAGCGCTTCCCACGGCTCAAGTTCGTGATCACCGAATTCGAAACAGGCTGGACGGCGATCATGCTCAAACGGCTGGACTGGAACTACGTCCGCGGCAACCTGGCCAAAACCACCGGCCTCACCCGCAAACCGAGCGACTTCTGGAAGCAGAACTTCTTCGTCACCTTCGAGGATGATCCGCTGGGCATCCGCACACGGGACTACATCGGCACCAACACCATCATGTGGGGCAGCGACTATCCACATGGTGACTCGGTGTTTCCGCACTCCAAGCAAGTGCTGAGCGATGTGCTGAAGGAGTGCTCGCCAGAAGAGCGCTATGCCATGACAGTGAAGAACGTGGTGGACCTGTACCACTTGCCCTTCGAGCTCTCCGGGCCGGAGCAGGCCAAAGCCAACAACGGCTGGGCCGTGCCCGCGTAGTACCGTCAGCCGGGAGGTCATCCGTCCTGGCGGGAGCGCCTATCTCGTTTGAGCTGACAGTAAGCTGCCGGCGGGACTCAGGCGGTAGCGGCCACGACCAGCGGCTCGGCTTGTGGCCGCCACTCTTTGAACCTGAACACCTCCAGCTTGCCCTTGCCCTTCACGTCCACAATGCCCAGGGACTCGGCCACACCGTAGGCTTCGATGGCGCGCCACGCCTCGGAACTCAGCGTGATGTGGCCCGGCACGCCATGGCTCTCCATGCGAGCCGCCGTGTTCACCGCATCGCCCCAGATGTCGAACTGATACGTGCGGCGGCCAAGTATGCCAGCCACCACTGGCCCCACGTGAATGCCCACGCGGACGTTGAAGTGGGCAGGGTGCGCGTGGGCCGCCTCGATCATCCCCAGGCCGGCCCGCACGCAGTTGAGCACCGGATTGTCCACCGGATGCAGCAGGCCGCACGTCGCCATGAATGAGTCGCCGATGGTCTTCACCTTGTGCAGGTCGTTGGCGATCGCCAGTTCCTCCTGTTCCTCCACCAGCTGCTGCAGGTTGGCCACAATCTCCTGTGGCTGCTTGCCATCGCAATAGGGAGTGAAGGACACAATGTCGCAGAACAGCACCGCCACGTTATCGTGCCGGCGCGGCTGCACCTGGTTGGTTTCCTTCAGCTCCGCGACAATCTCATCCGGCAGGATGACGTGCAGCAGGTCGTCCGCCCGCTGTTTCTCTTCCTCGATCTGGTGCAGGAACATCACTTCGCGATCGTGAAAGCGCTTCTTCTCCAGGCTCGCATCAATGCGTGCCTGCAGCAATGTGGGGTCCACCGGCTTGGGGATGTAATCCTCGGCGCCAATCTCGATGCAGCGCGACACCCAGTCGATACCGTCCAGCGAGGAGAGCACAATGACGGGTATGTGCCGCAGATCCTCGTCGCGCTTGATCTCCTCCAACACGTCGTAGCCGGTCATCTCCGGCAGGAGCACCTCCAGCAGCACCACGTCGAACTGCGCCGCGCGCATCATCTCCAGCGCCTGGAAGCCATCCTGTGCCAGCGACACCTGGTGCCCCAGGCGTGTCAAACGGCGGTACAGTACATCCCGATCCAGCTCGTCGTCGTCCACCACCAGCAGTGACGCGACCTCAACCTGCTGGGGGTGCGCCTCGTGGACGGCAGTGGCTGCCGTCTCCCTGACTTCGGCAGCTAAGCCGGCCTCCGCCTCGAACTCCGTATCCACTGGACCCAGGTCGCTGAAGCGCATCTTGGAGAGATCGACCACCGAGGCCACGAGCTCCAGCAGCTGCTGTGTGGACGCCTGTATGCGCTGCAGGTCGGGCACGGCCTCCTCCCAACCAGCGGCATCAATCTCTGTGCTCAGGGCATCGGCGTGGCCCACCACCACATCAATCGTTGAGCGCAGGCCGATATCGATCATCTCCGGGTCGAGGATGCCCGCTTCCAGCGTGCTGAGGTCCAGCGTGTCGTTCACGAACTCCAGCAGGCTCTTGCTCGCGTCGCGGATGCCTGTGAGAGGGGCGCTGATCTGGTACAGGCCGCGCGTCGCGGCATCGTCCTGCAGCATCTCGCTGTAGCCGATCAGGTGATTGATGGGGCTGCGCAGCCGGTGCCGCAGGTTTCGGATGAGGTCAGCCGCGATGAGCCGCGCATCCAATGCGCTCTCCAACCCAGCTCCGAACGCGGGCTCCTGTGCCCTTCCGTCAGCCATGCACTTTCAAACGGCGCGCCCTCGGTGTCCCCCCGCGGCCGCCGACCCCACCCATCAACTCCCCACCTCTACTATACAGCCGCCGCACTCCGCCTGCACGTCTCTGCCCAAGCGCCACCGGAGCCTAAGGCACAACAGCATGGAGGAGAGCGGGCTAGCGGCCCATATACCGTCAGGCTCCGGGCCTGCGTCCCGCTCGGGCAGGTGGCGACGCCAGCTCCGCAAACAGCGGCCCAGCTGATTGACTTGGTGTGCAGGTCGAAGGGCGGAGCCCGATGCGCGTGATGTGCTTTCCGTCGGGGGGGGGTGTCCACCTCCGCCGGGCTGGTCCAGGCCTGGGTGAATCGCAGGCCGCTCTCACACAGCGCGTTTGCTTCACGTTTCGACGCGGTTTATGTGCTGTTCATGACGTTCGCCGCAAAGTTCAGGTGACTCACGGGCAAAAGCGACAACGTTCGAGCAACAGTGGAGGAAGAGTAGTGACTGCAATCTTGGTGCCGCTTGACGGCTCATCTCTGGCCGAGCGGGCCCTGCCTCTGGCGGTGAGCCTGGCCCGGGCCAGCCGGCAGGAGCTCAAGCTGGTGGAAGCGCTGAAGGTGCCGGTCAGCGTCGAGCCGCTTTCTTTCGACGGAGTCGAGGCTGCCGCGAAGGACTACGTGGATACCCACGCGGCGAACATTCACCGCGACCGCGGCCTGATGGTGTCCACGGACACGCCGTTCGGAGATGCGGCGTCGGTCATTGTAGACGAAGCGCGGTCCGGCGCGGTGTCATGCATCGTCATGACCACCCATGGGCGCGAGGGGCTGCGCCGCGCGGTGCTGGGCAGCGTAGCCGAGCATGTGCTCCGCGCCTCGCCGGTCCCTGTGTGGCTGCTGCCGGCGGCAGCCGAAGACCGCGAGCCGAGGCCGATCAAGCACATACTGGTGCCTCTTGACGGTTCTGCACTGTCAGAAGCGGTGCTGCCGACAGTCGCACGGTGGGCGCGAACGTTGAGTGCCAGCCTGACTTTGTGCCGTGTCTACGACGCTCCCAAGCACGCGATATTCACCGAGCAAGGCCAAATGATCAGCAGCATTGACCAGGAAGTTGACCGCGCTCAGCAGCAGGGCGCCCACTACCTGCACCCGCTGATCACCAAGTTGCGAGCGGCGGGCATAGAGGCAGTTGCCGCGACCGAGCTGGGACGCGACCCCGCGGTCCGAGTGCTCGAGATTGCCGTCGAAGGTCACGCGGATCTGATCGTCATGGCCACTCACGGACGCGGTGGGCTGGACCGCCTGCGCCACGGCAGTGTGACCGAGCACGTGCTGCGGCACAGCCACCTACCTCTGCTTGCCCTGGGCCCGGCCGCGTTGAGCCACGGAGCTGGCCAGGAGGAGGCGACGATCGGCAAGAGCATCCACGCCCTCGACGAGCGATCTTGATCGTGGTGCATTCGAGACCCGGTACTCGAAATGCACCACTATCTGGGTCCGCCGAGGCATCCGCCAGCTATTTGCCCAACTTGAGCCGCACGTACTCACCAATGAGCAGCGCGGCCGGGTAGGAGACCTCTTCTTCCGTTTGCGCGTGCAGCTTCAGCCTTTTGGCAAAGGTGACGTAGTGCTGCTGGCCTTCCGCCTGGGCGACGTTGGCGAGATGGTCCAGTGCCGCCACGATGGCGCGGTGCTCCTCCAACATCTCTGGCAGATCGTGCCTCAGCCTGTCGGTCATCTTCAGCACCTCGCCCATTTCCGGCCGAACCCCATTTTGCGATAGCGTGCTGAGCAGGCCCAGGGGAGGCAGCGCGTACTCGTCCTCCTTGAGGAAGTGCGGGTGCAGCACCCGGGACACGGCCTTGGCGGCGTCGCCGATCGGGCCTTCCACGCTGGTGGCGGCCGCCAGGTCGGCGTGCAGCTCGTCGTGCTCCAGTTTCATGGGTTGTGGGGTTGAGAAGGTCATGTTGAAACTACTCCTGACACGTATTGCCTGTGTATTGGCCCTCAGGTGGTGACGCCAGGCGTTGAGGGTATCCTGCCATCAGCATCGGCGGCATTGGCGTAATAGGGCGTGAACACCGGCTAAACACTGGCTCAAAACCGTTGGCACGCTTGCCGGCCCGGGGCGCGGTGGAAATTCACGCCTCCCCCCGCGGAGCCCAGGCCCGCCAGAGAGAGGCTCGTGATGCACCGCGACCATTCCAGTCACCCCGCCCCAGGCTCCTCAATGACTGCCTGTGCGGGATGTCGCGCCCCCTCGGGCGCTACGGCTCACGGAGAATCAGCAATTCGCCGTTTCCGATGCGGAGAAGCACGCTGGTGAAGCCAGGCGTTTGTTCAACCGCCGCCACGAACGGCGCCATCTCCTCTTCGTGTGAGGTGGCGTTGTCCACCACCATGAGCCCGCCAGGCCGGACTGAGCGTTGAAGGCCGGGCCACCAGTCGGGATAGTCCACCCGCTCACTGTCAAGAAAGACGAGATCGAAATCTCGTAGGGTGGGCAGCGCCTGCCCGATGTCGGTCAGGCGCGAGTCGATCCAGCCCTCCAGCCCCGCCTGGCGAATGTTCTCCAGCGCCATCTCGCATTTGCGCGGCTGGTGCTCCAGGGTGATAACGCGGCCATTGATGGTTTTGCTGGCGTCGGCCAGCCAGAGCGTGGAGTAGCCATTTGACGTTCCAAGCTCGAGCACCCGCCGGTGACCGCCGGCCATCACCAGCATGCGCAGCAATTCGCCGGTGTCGGGCGTGATGTTGAGCATCTTCTCGACCCGAACGGTGGCGCTGGCGTCGTTGCGCTGCCCAAGCCGGTACAGCTCATCGAGGAAGCGGCGAAGCGGCGCGTCCATGCCTTGCTCATCGTAGCGCTCCGACAGGTGGCCTCGCCTATCCGGTTGTGGGCTTATGGAAATCGGCCACCCGCGACAGCTGCTTGGCTCCGTGGGTCGCCTCCGCCTCGTTGAGGCAGAACAATCCCGCGGCATACGCGTCCCCACCGACGCTCTTCACCGCGGCCAGCAGGTGGCAGACAATCGGGGCGGTCTGGGCTGGCGTTTGGGCCCGCTCTGTCAGGAAGAATCGGATGACGACCACGGGGGGCCTGTTGGCGACCACGGCCTCAAACACCAGGCGTTTGCGCAGCACCGGCTCGATCGTGGAGAGCAGCTTGTGCAGCCGCCCCAGGTCAACACGAAACTGCATCGGCATGGGCGTCGTGCCCAACGCCCGCAGGCACATGAAGCGATCCAGCCAGGCATCGTTGCTGCCTGTCGTCGGAATCAGTCGGGCGCCGCCAGCCAGGACGCAGCCGCGCAGTCTGGGCAGTACCGCCTGGCGATCGACTTGGCGAAAGCTGAACAGCGCGGCATAGCGGCGCCGTGGCAGTTCGAAGTCACCCCTCTCGATCTCGGCATGGACGCTCACGGCGGCGCGATCCATGAGGCTGACTGACCAAACCGGCAGCTCGTGCCGCGCCAGGTCCGACAGGCACATCTCGAGCTCGCCCAGGTGGTCTGCCGAGACCACCACCGGCTCCACAGCGGCGTAGGGCTGCAGGCGAAGGGTGACCTCGCCCAGCAGGCCGGCGTGGCATTGCGCTCCAACGATCACGTCCAGGTCGCGATCCTCCAGCGTTAGAACCTCGCCGTCACGGGCAACCAGCCGCACGGACTGGACGGTCTCGCCTATCGAGCTGTACTGGAAGCTGCCGACACCCACGCCGCCCTGCGCCAGGAACCCTCCCACGTTGGAGGTGGCACGGCTGTTAGGAAACGCGCGGGGCATGAGCTGGTGGCTCCGCAGCTCATCGATCAACCGCTGCCAGATGACGCCCGGCTGCACCGTGGCCAGTTGCCTCGCTGGGTCGATGTGGAGGACGCGGTCCAGCCCTTCGAACGAAACGGCTACGCCTTCCGTAGCACTGGCTCCGCCACACGGGCTCGTGCCCGCGTCGCGCGGCAGCAGCGGCACGTCTGATTCCCTGGCCCAGACGACGAGGCGCCGCACCTCGGCCATGTCGTGCGGGAACGCGGTGCCCAACACGCCGTTGCGGCCGGCCACGAATCGCTGCCCCAGCAGGTCGGCCAGTTCCAGCCTCAGATCCTTCGTATCAGCCCTCTATCACGATGCGTCCAGCATGGCCCGAACGACATAAAGGGGCCATAAACGGCACGCTCACAAGCCATCAATACCTCCAAAGCGGAAGGCATCGTTGGCAACACGCTCCGCACCAGGGTTGCCGCGAGCAGCCTAAAACTGGCATGAAGAACGCATGACGGAGCCGTGGTGCCGGAGTGAGCTTATCGGCAGTGAAAGCGCTACGCCTTCACGGCGGAAATGCGGTTCCTACCCACCTCGCTCGTTCTGCCGGTGCGGAGCATGTCCGCTTCCACGAGGTTGGG
Organism: Chloroflexota bacterium; assembly: GCA_050695655.1. Lineage (GTDB taxonomy): Bacteria > Chloroflexota > JAJPGV01 > JAJPGV01 > JAJPGV01 > DATKQD01. Next base: position 8,210 of record JBOGTU010000060.1, read on the forward strand.
GCCCACTTTCGGTCCAAGTACCAGGCGGGAGATCAGGCTATCGCCACGCCCTCGGTTCGCGACTCATTGCCGGCAGCCAGAGGAATCGTGAACAGGAACCTGGCGCCACCATCCGCCGGGGATTCGAGCCACAGCCTCCCGCCGTGGGCCTCGACGATGCCCCTGCAAATGGGCAGCCCGAGTCCGGTACCCGGGGTGCGCGGCCCGGTGCCCGGCGCCCGCACAAAACGATCAAAGACAAGCTGGCTGTAGGCAGCCGGCACCCCGGGGCCACGGTCAGTCACGGACCACTCCAGCAGGCCATCCACCGGCCGCGCCGATATCCGGATCTCGGTCCCTGACGGAGTGTACTTCAGGGCATTCTCAACCAGGTTGCCGATCACCCGTTCCAGGCGCGGGCCATCGGCCATCACGTTCGGCAGGCAGTCGACGTCGTTGATCACCACGTGGTCACCGGTCAGGCCGCCCAGGTCTCGCAGTGCGTCGCGGGTGAGCGCCGCTGGGCTGATGGCCAATTTCTCGTCGATCGCGGTCCCAGACTCGATTTTGGACATGTCCAGCAAATCGCGCACCAGCGCCGACAACCGATCGGCTTCGCGGTCGATCTCACTGATGAAGTCGCGCTGCGTGTCTGCATCCCACTGCACTTCGGTGTCGAGTAGGCTGCTGGAGAACCCCTTGATGTGGCCGATAGGCGTCCGCAGCTCGTGCGACACCAACGAAATGATCCGGTTCTTGAGCTCCTCCACTTCCCGCTCGCGGCTGATGTCCCGCACTACCTGCACCACGAGCTGGCTGTCCGGCGCCACATCGGTGACCATGGCCGAGTTGACGGTAACCGGCACGCGGCCACCGTCGGCCCGGCGCAGGTATCGGTCGCTCACTGTGACCAGGCCGCCAGTTCTTACCGTTTCGTGAAATGCGTACTCGTGCTGTTCGAGCAGCCTGCCGGTTTCATCTTCCCAGCGGAACACATCTGGCGCCGGTTTGCCCACCAGGTCGCGCTCTCTCGCGCCAAACAGCACGCACCCGGCTGGATTCACCCGGACAACCGTGCCGTCCGCGTCCAACGCCACGATGGCGTCACTCACGCCGTCAAGGATGTGCTTGAGCGAAGCCAGCAAGTCGTCCTTCTCACGCTCCAACCGCTTCCGCTCGCTAACGTCACGAATCGTCGCGATGACCAATGAGCTGCCTTCCAGCGTGATGGGGCTGAGGCTGATCTCGACCGGGAATTCGCTCGCGTCTGGCCGCCGCCCCGAAAGCTGCAGGTCGATGCCCATCGGGCGCGTCCGCGGCGATTGCTGATAGGAGGCTCGGTGTCGCTCGTGCGCCGCTCCGTGTCGTTCCGGCAGAAGCATCTCCACCTTGTGGCCGAGCAGCTCATGCCGCTGGTAGCCGAACAGGACCTCAGCTTGACGGTTGACCAGGACGATGCGGCCCACGCTGTCGCTGATGACGATGCCATCCGGAGCAGACTCTAATAGTTCGCGGAACGCGCTCTCACTGGCGATCAGGCCGCGCACGGCCTTGCTGAGGGGTTCACCCTGATCGCCAGCTTCTGGGAAACGGCTCATGGTTCGCGACATCGAATCATTGTCCGGGCTGCACCCGCAAGCGGCATGCTAGCACGGTGGGTGAGGTCTACGTTCGCTCGCTTCAGCATCCAGGCCTTTCATTTTGATCCCTGGTGCAGGCCGCGACGGCTCTCCATAAGGGATGTAACCTGCGTCTCATACCGGCGCGCCCGGCAGGTAGGCTCATTGTGCAAGCACATCGCTCCTGCCGTTGTCGTCCGCCACCGATTGAGCCTGCCCTTGCCGTCAGCGCAGGGGTGGAGATGCCAGCCGGCGCGGGCGTGGCTGCTCTCGCCGGAACAGCTTGCCGGGCTGTCCGGGGACGCCAATCGCCGGGAGCACGAACCGATCGAGGCCAATCCAACCGGCCACGCGCCAGGCCAGCACCAGCCATGTGGCCAGGATGAACAACATCGGGTTGGTGCTGACGGTGCCAGCCAACAGGTAGTTCGCGTTCATCAGGCCCCCGAAAAAGGCAGCGATGCCAGTGAACAGCCCAAGGATGAGGCCCAGCCCAACCAGCGCTTCGCCGATGGCGATGGCCCAGCTCCAGCCGGCCGTGTAGGGCAGGACCAGGTGTTGCAGGATCGTGGCGTACCAGCCGGTCACGTCGGGATTCGCTCCAGCCGTCTTTTTCAGGCCGCCGGCCACGAAGCCACCCATGGCCGTGCCGGCCTTGGCGCCGGTCCACACGGGCGAGGTCAGCTTCTCATACCCGGCACTGAGCCACTGCCACCCAAGATAGAGCCGGACCAGCAGCCAGAACACCGAGCTGCGCGGATCGCTGAACACGAGCCTCGCCAGTCGTGGCTCCTGAAGGCCTATGGAGTTGGCGAATTGTGTCTGCGCCATGATTGCTTTCCGTTCCTTTCTTGCCTTTGGGTTGGCATTCTCGGACCGCGTGTCGCAGTCCGCGGATGGGCGGAACAGCCACTGAGCCACGGGTGATGTGTAAGCCCATCGCCTGCGCAGCTGTGCATGTCGATGCCTGGCCCGGCCCATCGGCTCCATCAGGTGCTGAGGTATTCCAGGGAAGAGCCCTGGCGTGCCTCGGTGGAACGGGCCCTCGGGCGTGGAGGGCGCTCTTCATTCGCTCTATGATCCGGTGAGCACACGGATGAAGTCGTGCGGATGGCGGATCGGTGCGGTCCAGCGCGCAGGCAGTCGAGACACAGTGGCAGGTTGTCCCACTTGCGGCGGACTACCATGGCAGGAGCTACATGCTCGCACGTCGATCCCCGGTGGCGCACGGCGCCGCAGCAGGCACAGGTCAGGTCTTCCACAGGGTCGCCGTGCGGGCACGCTTTCCCTTCGATGAGTCGTACGTGCGCCGGATTCAGCCCGCCCAACGAGGCTGACGGGCCATCGTTGCCGGCCCAGGCGAGCGCACTCATCTGCCGTCTGCCTTGCCGCTGAGCTCTGTCAGTCGAAGCCGGTAGACCGTTTCCCCCACCCCGAGGGCTCCGGCCCGTCCAATGTTCTGATGATCGCGCAACGGGCCCCGAATCAGTGCCTGCCCAAACCACTGCAGCACCTCTTGACGCTCCCAAGTGTCAGCAACCTCTTCAAACTGTCCCCAACCAACAACGCTCCGCCAGTCGTCAACATCGGTAATCTGATCGACCTGGAAGCACACGCCGTTGGGATGGGCATGCAGCAGCTCCAGCTTGAGGCCAGGCGCCGAGTGAAATTCGACTGCGCCATCGCGGTAGACGTACGAAATCGGCACCACATACACGCGGTCGTCGGCCTGGTCATACATCCCCAGCCGCCCGATCTCCTGCTTGCGGAGGACCGCCTCCACCTCCGCGTGATCGAGTTCATACATGCTCTGGCCCCCTCTTGTCGTAGCCGTTACCGGCCCGTTTCCAACCTAGGCTCGGCTGCCAGAACATCGCGGAAATCCTGCATCAACAACCTGTAAACGTAGCCTGTGTGCAGGCGAGGGCTGCTCAGCACAGCGCGTGGGCACTGGCCTGCAGAGAGAGCATGCGCCGCCTCAACGGTTGTAGACGGAAGCCAGTAGCGCAGCCGGTCAGCTTCTTCAGCTGGGGAGGCTTGGCCGCAAAGCCATAGTGGCGCTGCACCGGCCTCCTGCGGTCGCCACTTCGACTTGAACGAATGCTCTCGGGCAACCCCACCCGCCGCCGCGGCATGTTGCCGGCCAGGCTTCTGGGCTCGTCCGGCCTGAGCGGCGCGTGAGCACTTCGCGAAGATCTGTGCTTACGGCTGGGGGTTGAAGCGGTAGCCGACGCCTGGCTCGGTCAGCAGATAGACCGGGTTGGCCGAGTCCGCCTCGATCTTGCGCCGCAGCCGCCCGACATAGACCCGCAGGTACTCGGTCTCATCACGGTACTCGGCGCCCCAGACATTGCTCAAGAGTTCGCGGTGTGTCAGCACTGTATCGGGCCGGGTGAGGAGCTGTTCCAGCAGCGAGTATTCGGTCGGCGTCAGCTTGACGGGCTGGCCCTGAACCGTTACCCGGCGGTGCTCGAAGTCAACGGTCAAGCCGCCGGTCGAAATCTCTTCCTGGCGCGTGCTGCGCGTTTGGGCCTGGCTGAGACGGCGCATCACCGCGCGCACACGAGCCATCAGTTCGCCGATGGCGAACGGCTTGGTCAAGTAATCATCAGCGCCGGCGTCCAGCGCCCGGATCTTGTCCCCCTCGGCCCCGCTGGCTGTCAGCATGATGATGGCCGCGTCGGAGAACTCGCGTATATAGGTACAGGCTTCGAGGCCATCCATGCCCGGCATGTTGATGTCCAGGATGACCAAATCGGGCTTGTATTCCTTCACTCGGTCTACGCCTTCAAGACCGTTGGCCGCGTCAGCCACGTCATAGCCGCGCGCCCGCAGGCTCTGCGATACGAACTTGATCAGGCTGGGCTCGTCATCCACGATGACGACGCGAGCGATGGCCATCGCGTCCATTATCCGGCAGCCCGGACCGCGCCGCGAAGCAAGAACGATTGCGGACTCCGCGACCGGTTCTGATAAGGGACCTGGGTCCCTCCAGGACATGCCGCCGCGAACTATAGTGAACCCAGTTAAGCGAGGAGCAAAAAGCCTTGGAAACGAGAGCCTTGGATCAAGTAGTCGGCCGAGGCGGCAGACCGGCCATCGCCGACATGACGGTTTCCCAAGTGTGTGACATCGACCCCAGCTTCTGCCAGCGCTTGCACGGCCTTGGGCTGACCGAGCCGCTGCTCTGCGGGCTGTATCTGCATCGCACCCTGGCAGAACTGGCCAGTGCCGAGCATCTCGATGTGCGGATGCTCCTGGCGGTCATGAACGGGAACCGGACATCCCAGCCCACACCGTTGGAGTCTCACCCGGTGGCTCAACGGGAATTGCCCGGGCCACGATTAGCGGCCACCACAACCCATCTCAATCTCGGCCATGAAATCGAGCAATTGCGAGCCGAACCGGCCTGGAAGGATTCCGACCGCAATGCGAAGACGCTGATCAAAGGCCCGGAGCTCCGCGTTGTGCTGGTGGCTCTCAAAGCCAGCGCCCGGCTTGAACAGCACTGGGCGGCTGGTCCGATAACGGTGCAGGCGCTCGCTGGGCGTTTACGCCTTCGCCTGCCGGAGCAGGTGCTTGAGCTGGTCACCGGCGAAATCGCGGCTCTTGGGCCGGCAATCCGGCACGATGTCGAGGCACTTGAACCAAGCGTCTTCCTCCTGACCATCGCGCTGCCGGAGTCTGGAGGGCATGGGTCAGACCAGAACAGTGAGCAGGCGGTCAAATGATCGCGACGACCCGCGGCGGTGGCAGCACGGGCGCAATCAGGAGGGATTAGCGTTGCTGGCTGTTGCCGGGACGCCGGGCAGGGGCGGCACCATGCCGCCCGAAGCATCCGCCAGCCCGCGCACCAGCAGGCGCAGCGCCCGAGCGAACTGGTCCACAGTCAATTCCACCGGTCGATCGGCCCCGATCGCTCCACTGGCAGCATTTAAGCGCAATCCCACAGCGGCACCAGTATCGGCGCCAGCGCGAGCGTGGCCCATACTGGCAGCCCCTGATCTTCAGGCCTGGTTCCCTTACAACGCCGCGGGCCTGGTCAATCTGCCAGGGTAACCTGCACCCGACTGGCCGCCTCGGCGCACTCGTGCAAGATGCGCTGCAGCAGCTCCGCTACCGTGGGTACGTCATCGATCAAGCCCATGCCCTGCGAGGCCCACACGAAGCCCTGCTCCAGCTCGCCCGCCAGGGCCGCGCGTTTGTTGGCCTCGCCTGAGAAGAACGGATGCAGCTCGGCCTCAGAAGCGCCGCCTGCTTCCGCCGCGATGCAGGCATCCGTGATCGGGCTGCGCAGGGCGCGGCCCGGCCGGCCGAGGCTGCGCTCAATGATGGCGGTGTCCGTCTCGCGTCCCGCCACCAGGGCCTGCTTGTAATGGGCGTGGGCGCGGCACTCCAGCGTGGCAACGAAGCGCGTACCCATCTCGATGCCCTCTGCGCCCATAGCCAGCGCGGCCGCCAGTTGCGCTCCGCCGGCGATGCCGCCGCTGGCGAGCACCGGCAGGCTTACGCTGCGCACAATCCGAGGGATGAGCACCAGCCCACCAATGTCATCGCGCCCCAGGTGGCCGCCGCCCTCATAGCCCACGGCGATCACGGCATCCGCGCCCAATTCCTCGCACTTCTGGGCCTGGCGTACACCCGCCGTGAGCACGATCTTCTTGATCTTCACACCGCGCAGCGCCTCGAAGATGGGCGCTGGGTTGCCGGCCGTGAGGGAAATGGCCGGCACAGCCTCATCCACCGCTACCTGCAGGTAGGGGTCCACGTCACGCCGGCCCAGGGCAAAGTTGAGCGCGAAAGGCCGGTCCGTGCGGGCGCGAACCTGGCGCACCTCCTCGCGCAGCTCTTCCGGCGAGGCCATGGTGAGCGCGGTCAGCTGGCCCAGGCCGCCGGCCGCGCTCACCGCCGCGCACAGTTCCCAGTGCGCCAAATGCGCCAGGCCACCCTGTACCACGGGCACCGCGACCCCGAAGGCTTGGGTGAAGCGCGTCTTCACGCGCGACTCGCCGCCAGGCGCAGCAAGCCCGCGAGGCCACGCCGGCGATCAGGCCTTGGTGAGCACTTCCAGGCTGTGGCCGTTGGGATCGCGAAAGTAAAAGCCACGGCCGCCGCGCCGGTGGTTGATCTCCATGTTGTCCTGCGCCTGGGGCTCACTGCCGTACACCACCGACCGTGCCTGCACCCGTCCGAAGATCTCGTCGAACTCCCCGTCGGTGACCAGAAAAGCGTAATGGTGCGATTCGAAGGTGTCGCGATTATCGAAGTCGAGCGACAGGTTTTCGTCAATGCGCACTGGGGCGAAGTGCCCCCACGGGCCCTCGTACTTCAGGCCCAGGATGTCGGCGAAGAAACGTGCCGACACCTCCTTGTCGTGCGCGGGGACAATGGTGTGATTGAGTGTGATGGCCATGCTTCCACCTCCAGGGGATCAGGGACTGCGGCAATCAATCGGGTCTACCGCCGGCGCGCAAAACCTCGGCCGCCTCCCGTGGTGGCTTCGGTTCGGTGCACCGGCGCGTCATCAATGAGCTCAGACTTCGTTTCTGGCGTATCCGGCCCACATCTCCGGCGGGATAGCCAGGCCGGACGGGTGCGACGCACCACCACTGGCAAGAACACTCTGCCCCAAACTTCCTCTCCTACCATGCGAGCCATGCCCTCACTCGGTGGCCCCGCTCGCGGGAGGCGCGGCCTTACCAGCGAAAATGCTCCCGCGTTGCAGTGTACTGCGGCTACCTGGGCGCAGCCAACCGCATGGCGCTACTCCAGGTAGGTGCGGGTGATGTGCTCGGCCACCATGCCAGGCTTCTCTTCGCCCTCGATCTCCACCGTCTGCTGGTTAATCATCTGGTAGACCTTGGGTGCGACTTCCTCCACGCTCAGCAGCTTGGTGCGCATGCGCACCCGCTTGCCCACTTTCACTGGCGCGGGGAAGCGCACGCGGTTCAGCCCGTAGTTCAGGCCCATGCGGCTGGGAATCTTCATCTGCACACCCTGCCGGCCGCGCATGAGCAGCGGCGCCATGGACAGCGTGAGGTAACCGTGAGCGATGGTGCCTCCAAAAGGCGAGTCCTTGGCGCGCTCCACGTCCACGTGGATCCACTGGTGATCGCCCGTTGCCTCGGCGAACGTGTTCACCATGTCCTGGGTCACTTCTACCCACTCCCCCAGACCCGTTTCCTGGTTGACCAGCTCCTTGAGCTGGTCAATGCTGGTGATGGTTCGTGTTTCCATTCGCTCGCTGCTCCTCATCGTTGGGCCACTGTAACCAAGACCCGTTACGTGGTTAGACAGTGTACAAAATCCGCCGCTTCCTCGCCGCGCTCAGAATCTCTACCATCTCTCTCAGCGATGGACCCTCAGCCATGCCTGGAGATGATGTGACGCCCCGGTGCTGCCTGCCCCCGCGCGGGGCATCGGCCGAGGGGCCAGGCCCAGCGGCCCCGTGATCTTCAACCGGCTGTGGCTGCTGGTGCTGCTGGCGGCTGTGGATCTGGGGGTGTGGCGGCATCTGCCGCTGCTCATTGTGGGCGGCCTGCTGGGGCTAGGCATCGGTGGTGCGCAGCTCCTGTGGGGCCGCTTCTGCCTTTCGGGCGTGGAATACGAGCGCCACCTGGGTGCCTCCCACGCGCTGTGGGGCGAAGAGGTGCAGTTCAGCGTGCGCATCGCCAACCGCAAGCTCCTGCCGCTCACCTGGCTGCTGGCAGAGGATCGCATGCCTGGCCGGCTGCTCATTGACCGCGCCCCCCTGGTGCGCGACCGCTTCTCGCCGCTGGTGCACCTCAAGAGCCTGCTGCCATTGCTGCCCTACGAGCAGGTGACGCGGCGCTACACGGTGCACTGCCACCAGCGCGGCCTGTTCGAGTTTGGGCCTGGACGGCTGGAATCGGGCGATTTGCTGGGTTACCTGCGCCGGGTCACCCGCTACGACAAGGTGGACCGGCTGCTCATCTATCCCAAGGTGCTCGACCTGGATGTGCCGGCGGCCGCCTCCATGCGCCTCATTGGGCCCAGGGTCGTCGATCGCGTCATCCTCACCGACCCCAGCCGAACGGTCGGGGTGCGCCCATATCAGCCCGGCGATCCTCTGCACCACGTGGAGTGGCGCGCCACTGCCCGGGCGCAAAGCATGCTGGTACGCGTGTTCGAGCCAACGACCGATCCTGCCGTGGCCATCTTCCTCAATTCGGATGTGCCACGCGCCGAGTACGACTACTACGACCCACCCGAGCTGGAGTTCTGCATCAGCCTGGCCGCGTCGCTGGCCAAGTGGCTGCTGGGCAAGCGCCACCCCATTGGGCTGTTCGGCAATGGTGAGCCCGCTGGCCCAGGAGCCGTGCGGCTCCCGGTGAATGGTGGCCCGGAGCAGCTCCAGCGGGTGCTGGAAACACTGGCGCTGGCGTCGCCCTTCGGGCCAGTGCGCACGCTGCGCGTGGACTGGTGGCAGGGAACGGATCTGCCCGCTTACAAGGCGGTGACCATGCGCCCACCCATGAGTCAGTTGCTGCTGAAAGAGTCGGCCCGGCTGCCGTACGAGATCAGCATCCTGCTGATCACGGCCGATTGGGATGCGGACCTGCTGGCCGCCGTACGCGAGGTGCGGCGGCGGCGCCCGGTGACGGTGCTGTTCGTGCAGACGGCAAATTCGGCGGCCGAGCCCGAAGGGGCGGATGCGATTCGTGTGCCCTACACGGAAGGATGGCAGGCGCTTGAACGGCTACAGCTGGCTGCGTGACGCGCTCATCCCAGCCGAAGGTGCCCTCCTGGAGGGGCTATGGATCTATGCCTGGCTGAGCTTTGCCCTGGCGCCCGCGCTGCACTTGCCGGCACGGCCCTTCGCCCTCGGCTGGATTGTGCTGCTCATCGTACTGCCGGCCGTGTTCAGCCGCTTCATGGAATACCTGCTGCCATGGCGTTACCGTGTACGCGGCTGGATAGTGGCCGCGCTGGTGGTGCTCCTGTTCCTGTTGTTCATCAAGATGCAGGGCGTGCCCGACCGCTCATTCTGGGATTGGCGCTGGCTGGTGGACGCGCTGTTTCCATGGGCTTCGCTGGAGGGGCCCGCGCGGCTGGGCGTGCTGGGCTTGGCCTGGTTCACCGGCATGGCCCTCGCCGGCCGTGGGCTGTGGCTGGCCGCCAGCACGATTGACGATGACTTTGCCGTGCGCGGATTCCTCATTGGGCTGGCAGCATTCCTCAGCCTCTTCGTGGTGCTGCTTCTGGCGCTCACGGAAGGGCCGGATCAAACGCGCCTGGGCGTGCTGCTGGGCATCTATTTCTGCGTCAGCCTGTCCTGGCTGGCGCTGGTGAAGCGCCAGACGATCGAGGCGCAAGCCTTCACCGAAGCCTCCGGGCGTGTGGGCGTATCCTGGCTGGCACTGCTCACCGTGGCCAGCCTGGTTATGGTGGCCGCGGCGGTACTGCTGGCCAATGTGGCGGGCTCGCACGCGCTGGACCGCCTGGGACCAATCGTGCTCACCGCGATAGTCACCGTGGCACTGCTGCTGGTAGCGCTGGCGCGGCTGCTGCCGCGCTGGCTGCTGGGCCAGCCAGAGTCGCAGGACAACAGCCAGCTGAACCAGGCGCTGGAGGAGCTGGCTCGCCTGAATAACGGCAAGCACCTGCCCATTCCGCCGCATCTGCTGGAGAGCCTGCTGGCCGCGGCGGCGGTCATCGCACTGGTGCTGCTGGTGGTGCAGATCGGCCGCCTGCGCATCCGCCGTGCGCAGCGTGATGAGGAGCACACGTCCCTCTGGAGCTGGCGCCTCTTCCTGCGCCAGCTGCGCAACCTTTTCCGCGGGCCAGCCCGGCCTCACATCAAGCCGCGCGACAAGCGCCGCGCCACGGCCGCCCGCGCCGCCACGCACACGCCGCTCGCACTCGACTCGCCGGCCGCCTCCATCCGCGCACTGTACGTGGCCGTGCTGCGCTGGGCACGCCAGCAGGGCCATCCCCGGCACACCGCGCGCACCGCCTCCGAGTTCGAGCGCGAGCTCGACCGCCTGCTGCCGTCAGACCTCGCCGGCGATCTCACCGGCGCCTACCTGGAGGTCCGCTACGGCCCCCCCGAGGGCGCTCCGCGCGATCCCGCTCCCCTGGCGGCACGCTGGGAAGCCCAGCGCGCGCTGGCCGAAGGCGAGGCAGCTGGCCCTTAGAAGTTTGGCCGCAACGCCATAAGCGGCCCTCGACCGCTCACCGCTGCTCCCTCTCCCAGTCGGAGAGGGCTGGGGTGAGGGCCGTCACCGTCTCCGAGGCCATCACTACGCCTCCCAAAAGTTGACGCAAATGCACGAGTTTGGTGCCGTCAGCGGAGCTAGGGTGCGCGGGCACTGTGGCTGTCAGGTCTCACACCATACCCGTCACTAGACTTCGAAGACAACAGGCTATGAGAGGCATGGCAAGCGCGGCGGTTGCTCCTTTTGGGCGGCCGGGCATTCGATTGCAGCCGTTGGGGGGCGAGCTGGCGGCGAAGCCGACGCACCTGCTGCAGCTGGCGTTGTACCGGCTGCCTCCGGCCCTACGGCAGGCTTGCCGGGCGCGCATTGCCTGCCTGGTTGTGCCGCGCTTCCCACTGGAGCTGGAATTGCAGCGGCAACCTGGCTTGCGCGGCCAGGCCGTGGTGATTGGCGGCGGCCCCGGTCAGCCCAACACCGTGCTGGACTGCTCCACGGAAGCGGAGCGCTGGGGCGTGCGCCCCGGCCAGCCCCTGCGGCAGGCACTGGCGCACTGCCATCACGCGGCCTGTGTTGAGGCGCGGCCGGCACACTATGTCGAGGCGAACGATCGCCTCTTCCGCGCCCTGTACGGCGTGAGCCCCAGCATCGAAGTTCGCGAACCGGGTTGCCTGTACGTTTCGGTGGAAGGGCTCGGCGACAGCGAGGAAGCGCTGCTGGATCGGCTGGCCGCCGCGGCCCACGCGGCCTGTGGAGTACGGCCTCAAGCCGCCATTGCCAGCGGCAAATATCCGGCCTACACGGCTGCCCTCACGGCGGACGAGCCGCGCGTCATCCCCGCCGGAGAGACCGCCAGCTTTGTGGGCCAGCTCTCCTGCGATCATCTGCCCTTGCCGTTCGAGCTGCGTCAGCGCCTGCGGCTCCTGGGGCTCCAGCGCCTGGCAGACGTTGCCCAGCTGCCCAAGAGCGCCCTGCTGGCGCAGTTTGGGCGCGATGGCGCCCGTGCCTGGGAGCTCAGCATCGGGCTGGATACGGACCTGCTGCACCCCTGCATCCCGCCCGTGCAGATGCTGGAGCGGCTCGATTTTGACGACCCCACCACTACCACCACCGTTCTGCTGGCCGGGCTGCGTACGCTCTTCGTACGCCTATCGCGCCAGCTCCAGGTAGAGGGCCGCGCCGCGCGTGCGATGAGGCTGCGGGCGCACCTGGCCGGCGGACGCGAGTGGGAGCGCCGGGTGAACTTCAAAACCCCGCTGGTGGACGATCAGCGCCTGTTTCGCATGGCCAAATCGGTGGTTGATCGTACGGACTGGGCTGCGCCCGTCGAAACGCTGGAGGTGCTGCTGGCCGAGGTTACGGCGGCGGCTGGTACGCAGCCGGACCTCTTCTCACTGCAGCGGCAGGGCGCCGAGCAGCGGATTGACGAAGCCATTCAGCAGTTGCGGGGGCGCTACCGCCGGCTGCCGCTGTACCGCGTCGTTGAGGCCAGCCCCGAATCGCGCCTCGCGGAGCGCCGCTTTGCCCTGGCGAGCTGCGTTCCGGAAGCGCGGCAGGCGCAGTTGCTGCCGCTGGGCCAGCCACGTCGCATCGCGGTGGAAACAAGCCCGGCTGGCCTGCCGCTGCGAGTGCTGCACGCCCGCCGCTGGCACCAGGTGCAGGTCATCCGCGAGGAGTTCCGGCTGAGGGAGGAATGGTGGGGCCACAGCATCGCCCGGCGCTGCTTCCGCGTGGTGCTGGCCAATGGCCGGCTGAGCGTCGTCTTCCTGGAGGCGGGTGAGTGGTGGCGCATGGAGTAGCTTGGCCGCCCGCTACTCGGTCCAGCAGATGCTCGAGTGCAGAATAGTGTTGTGGACATGCACATCGCGCTGCTGCGGGCGGTGAATGTTGGCGGCAGTGTGGTGCCGATGGCACAGCTGCGCGCGGTGGCGCAAGGGCTCGGCTTTGGCCAGGTGCGTTCGCTGCTGAACAGCGGCAACCTGGTGCTGAGCAGCGCGGCGCTGCCGGCAGAGGTGGAGCGTCTGCTGGAGGATGCCCTGGCGCGGCAGATGGGTGTGGCCACGGCCATCATGGCGCGCACCGCGCTGGAATGGTCCGCGGCCATCGCTGCCAATCCCTTTCCCATCGAGGCCGCGGAGGATCCCAGCCACCTGCTGGTGGTGTTCCTGAAGGCCTCGGTGTATCCGCCCGCGGTGGAGCACTTGCAAGCATCCATTCGCGGCCCCGAGCTCGTGCGCGCCCAGGAGCGGCAGCTGTACATCACCTACCCCGCCGGAATCGGCACCTCCAAGCTCACCATGTCGGTAATCGAGCGGGCCGTCGGCACTCGTGGCACAGGCCGCAACTGGAACACACTCCTCAAGCTGCAAGCCCTGGCAGACTGCACATGATGGGCGCGCTCAGCACTGCCGCCACCATGAAGGGGGAGTGGCGAACGCGGCCAGGGCGCCAGCGGGACCAGCGGCCCCTCTGCCACGGGCACGAAGCTGCGTAACCGGCATAGCAAGAGCTCGACATTGAGAGGCTGCCGGCTGAGCTGAGCTGCTCATGTCAACAGTCTCAGGGCGCCCAGCCGGCTCTGGCAGTGACGTCAATCCCCACTTCAAACAGCAATCATCACAACCGCCGGCCAAGAATGACCGTATCGCGCTCCACACCGGCCAGCAGGCACACTTTGGGAAGCAGCCCCCAGGTCACGAATTCGCGCCCTCGGAACAGACGCAGGCTCGCTTCGTTGTGGCCAAACACAATGGCCAGCAGGTTTTTTACTCCAAACTCGGGCGCCGTGTCGATGGCCAAGCTCAGCAGGCGACTGCCCAGCCCTTGCCCGCGCTGCCCCTCCGCGATGTAGATGCTCAGCTCTGCCGTGGGTGCGTACGCGGGGCGGCCGTAAAAGTCCTGAAAGCTCAGCCAGCCAATCACCGGCCCCTGATCTACCGTGGCCACCCACAGGGGCCGGCGCGCTGGCGCGTGCTGCTGGAACCATGGCTGCCTGCTCTCAACGCTCACCGGCTCAAGATCCGCCGTCGACAACCGGCCGGGGATCGTTGAGTTGTAAATGTCCACCACCGTCGCCAGGTCCCCCGGCTCCGCGTCACGCACGAACAGATCACCGCCCAACAGCTGCCTCACGCGGCCATCGTAGCAGCCGGGCCAGCAGCCGTGTCGAGGGTCTACATGGGCATTACGCCGAATCTGAGCTGCCTGGCTGGTCCATCATCGGCCCGGCTGCAGGCTCTGGCCGATCAATAGAAATAGACGCTTGGCTGGAAGGCTCCAGCCTGACGTTCAGTGGTGCCGAGGAGCGGTCGAGGCAACCCGGACGGCGCAACCGGCAGCATTAAGCGCCGCCTCAGCTCATCCTCAGGGCGAGCCAAGCGCCCCATCGCAAGCTTCCTGCAGAACGAGGAGGTGTGATGTGGACAGGCTGAAGCACTGGCTGGGTTCAGGGGTCATCGGGCTGAGCGTTGTGCTGGGCGCGCTCTTGGGTGGGCAGGCCACTGCGCTGGCGCATGCGGAATTGGTGAAGTCCTCCCCCGCCGCCAGTTCGGATATCGCCGCGCCGCCCGGGCAGGTGCAGTTGTGGTTCTCCGAGAAGCCCTCCGCCCAGCTCACGACCATTCAGGTCACCAACCAGGCCGGTGCGCGGGTGGATGCAGGCATACCTCCGGTTGCGTCCAACACCGAGGCGCTCTCGCTCATGGAGCCGCTCAAACCGAATTTGGCGCGCGACAGCTACAGTGTGGCCTGGCGGGCCGTTGCCGCTGACGATGGGCACGTGACCAGCGGCACGTTTGCCTTTCGCGTTGGCGTCGCATCCGCCGCCGTCACCACACCGGCAGCGGCAGGGGCCGCGATTCCAGCGCCACACCCAACCTCTGCCGGCTGGGCCACGGCAGTGAAGTGGCTCGCCTATCTGGCAGCGTCGGGCCTAGTCGGCTGCCTCGCCTTTCCCATCATAGTGCTCGAACCGGTGCGCCAGCTCGCTGAGGATGACGCGCCTACCAGTATCCTCGCCTCTGCCATGGCCCGCCGTTGCGCGTGGGGCGCCCGAGCCTTTGCCGCTGCCAGCCTGGTGGTCGCGCTGGTGGCCACGGTGCTGGAGGCGCAGATCATTGCTCCGGACAAGGCCGGTGCACCGGCCGGCCTTCCGGTGCTGCTGCAAACCGGCCTGGGGCACATGCTCAGCCTGCGCGTAGCCCTCTGCGCTGCCGGTCTCGTGGTCCTCTGCTTCGCCGCGCTCGAGCCGCGCCTGCCTTCCAGCCCCCACCGGTCGCCGGGCGCCACGGCTGCCAGGGGCCTCCCGGTCGAAAGCCTTTTGCTGGCTTCGGGAATGAGCGCGCCACCGGCTGAATGGGCGGCGCCGGGCCTTCCGTGGCGCAGCGCGGGATTGGCTGGCGGCATCGACCTCACCTTCCAGGCGGCGAAGCCCAAGAGCATGACCTGGAGCACGGCGGCTGGGCTCGCCTTTGGGCTCACGCTGGCTGAATTGCTCACCTTCAGCCTCTCCAGCCACGCGGCCGCCTCACCACGCCTGCCCCAACTGGCGGTGCTGGTGGATTACCTGCACCTGGCGGCGGGCAGCTTGTGGGTTGGCGGGCTGGTGGTGCTGTGCGTGGCTCTGCTGCCAGTAGCCGGCGCCTTTCGGTTCGTCGATCGCACCGCGGCTGCCGGCGACGAGGCCACGAATCGCTTCTTTGGCGCCGTGATTCGCCAGTTTTCGCAGTTGGGCCTGCTGGCGACGGGAGCCGTTGCCATCACAGGGCTGTTTGCCGCCTACAAGCAGCTGCCGGACCTGGCCTTGCTGACCGATACCGACTTTGGGCGCACTCTCCTGGTGAAGGTCGGCATCTTCGCTCTTGCGCTGGCGGCAGCCGCGCTGCACCGCCTGGTGCTGAAGCCGGCCATCAGCCGCGCGCGTGGGACCAGCGCAAACCACATCCGGCGCGTATTCAGCCGTACGCTGCTGCTCGAGGCAGCCCTTGCGCTGGCGGTGCTGGCTGCCGCGGCGGTGCTCACAAGCACACCCAGCCGGCCCGCCTCCGTCGCCTCCGGCAATGCCACGCAACACGCGGCCACACTGGCCGAGGCCAATGCTGAGCCGCGAGGTGCGAGCGCCAGCATCCCCATCGCCAGCATCCCAGTTCTCGCCACTTCAACGGCGCCCCAGGCAGCGCCCGGCGGCATCCCTGCCGTGGCGCCGCGAAGCAGCCGGCAATAAGCACGAGCAACAAGCACAAGCAGTGAGCACAACAGGAGCTTGCCCAGTGAAAACCATCGCGGCGTTTCTCTGCATCGCCCTCGTGGGCATCGTATCTCTGCTCAGCGGATTGGCGTGGGGCTCCAGCGGCGCCGCCAACCATACGCTCACCACCTTCGGCCTCACCAGCATCGCGCTCGGCCTGGTGGGTGCGCTCTTCGCCTGTCTGCAACTGGCCGGCGGGCGGCGGTGGGCATCGGCCGGGGCGCGCACCGCTTATCTGCTCGGCGCCCTCGCTCTGGTGGGCGCGTCCAGCGCCACGTCCAGTTGGGCAACTGCCACCGCTCGTCCCACCAACGACCCGCCAGCGGCTGCCCTCGCCACCAACCCCGCGCGGACGGCGACTGCTGACTCCGTGAGCCCGGCCAGCGATGCTGCCCCGGCGGTCATGGCCGACATCCCAGGTATGCAGCCGGTGGCGGCCGCTGCACAGTCTCAGGCGGCCGCGAGCTTGGCGACAGCGCCCCCTTCACCCGCGCCGATCGGCAAGCCAACGCACGCGCTGGACGACATGGGCCCCGCGCCCGCGCCATCCTCGCCCGCGGCGCCAGCATCAAGAGCGCCCAGGCCGGCCATGGCCATGCCGTCCTCGCCCTCGGGCCCAGCGTCAACGGAGCCCATGCCAGCCATGGCCACGCCGCCGCCACCCAGTGGCGCCGCCGCCATCTGCGACGAGATGGAGAGCGGCCCGCACATGCTGATGACGCCCGCCCACACCCCTACGCAGGCGGATATGCAGCGAGCGGCACAGCTTGTGGCCATGGCCAAGGGCCTGCGGGCCACCTACGCCAACGTGGCCGCGGCCACCGCCGATGGGTACAACTACAACGGCCCCAACCTGGGCAAATTCAACAGCTTCTTGTGCTTCCACTTCACCAGCAACGCCAACGCTATGGAAGCCCAGTTCACGTTCGACCCGGCCAAGCCAACGTCGTTGCTGTATGCCAAGCCGAACAACGGCCCCTATGAATTAGTGGGTGTGATGTACACCGCCCCACTGAACGACAGCGCTGCGCAGGTCAATGCGCGCGTGCCGGCGAGTGTGTACCCCTGGCACCAGCACATCAACGTCTGCGATGCGCCGCAAGGGTACCGCGGCCCCGCGTTTGGACCGCACGCTCTCTTCGGGCTGGCTGGCTCAATCTCAACCGCCAGCGCTTGCGCCCAGGCCGGTGGCACGTTCCTCCCACATCTCTTCGGCTGGATGGACCACGTGTTCCCCTTTGCGTCCTAAACTGCACAGGAGCGAACTGCCCGCACCGTCGGGCCGCGTGAAGCCGCGGTGTGAGTTCCACAAGATGGCGGGCGAGCTATTTGAGCGCCGCCTGGATGGCATCGATGCGGTCCAGGGTCTGGCGGATGGCGGCGGCTGCCGCGGGATCCGGCGTGCGCTCCAGCGCGGCGTTCAGGTCGGCCTGGGCCTGCACGTAGTTGGCCAGCTCGGCCTGCAGCAGACCACGCTCGCGCAGCTCGCCCGCGTCGCGCGGGGCCGCGGCCACGATCATGTCCGCCACCGTCAGGGCTTTGTGGAAGTAGTGCGACTGCACGTAGATGCGCTTCAGGTTGTTGAGCATGCGCACAACAATCTGCTTCGTCGTGGCCGAGCGCAGCAGCAGCGGGCTGTAGGCGAGCGTGCCATTGGACATCTCATCCAGCAGCGTCTGGCAGTCCGCCTCGGAGAGGATGCGTCCTCCATCGAACGGATCGATCACCAGCTCGAAGCCGGCGGGGTGACTGTACTTAGCCAGAAAACGCCCGGGGAAGTTGACGCCGCGTACGTCAATGCCGGCGCGCCGGCCCACCTCCATGCAGATGACCGCCAGCGTGATGGGGATGCCCGTCCGGCGGTCGATGACATCGTTCAAGAAGCTGTTGCGCGGGTCCTCAAACTCCTCCCGATTGCCACGGAAGCCCATCTCCTCCATCACGAAACGGCTGAACACGTGCGCCGTCTCCTCAGCTGACCGTGCCCGCCGCAAGCGGCTCTTCGCCTCGGCGCCCATATCGTCGAGCACGGCGAGGTAGTGCTCCACATCCAGCTCGGGATACTCGGCCGCGGCAACAGCCAGTGCCGCCTCGCCAACCGTGAATCGCTCCTCCGGCTGCTGCATCAGCTCCGCGAAAGAGGCCCGAGGCCCACGCGGCGGCAGCACGTCAGAGCTCACGCTTGTGATGGTAGCGCTGCCCGGCAGCGCCTCACACTCAAAAGCTCAGGATGGCCGCCTGCGCGAAGCGCAGAAACGTGTCTGGAAAGATGCCGACGACGACCGTGACCAGGCAGGCCACACCCAGCATAGCGTGAATGAATGGCGATCGATACAACGGCACGCGCTCGTGCGTATCCTCCATGTACATCACCACGGTCACGCGCAGGTAGTAGTAAGCCGAAATGGCACTATTCACGGCGATGACAATGGCCAGCCACACCATGCTTGCGTGCACCGCGGCGTAGAGGAGATAGATCTTGCCGATGAAGCCGGCCAGCGGCGGCACCCCTATGAGCGAGAGCATGAACACGGTCATGATCAACGCCGTCAGCGGAGCGCGGTACCACAGCCCGCGGTAATCGTCAAAACTCTCCGCCTGCTTCTGCCCAGCCTGCACAAAAGCCACGATGGCGAAGGCGCCCAGCGTCATGAAGGTGTACGCGAAGAGGTAGAAGAGCAGCGCAGCGATGCCTTCGGTGGAGTTGCCCGGCCTCGCCGCGGCCAGCCCCACCAGAATGTAGCCGCTGTGGGCAATGCTGGAGTAAGCCAGCATGCGCTTGATATTCGTTTGCTGCATGGCGATGAGGTTGCCGACTGTCATGGTCACCGCGGCCAGAACGCCGAACAGCAGTGTGTAGTCCGCGTGCACCGGCCCCATGGCAGAGATGAAGATACGCAGTACCGCCGCGAAGGCCGCCGCCTTGGGGCCAACCGCCATGAACGCCGTGACCGGGGTGGGCG
>JBOGTU010000061.1:0-5036 GCA_050695655.1 Chloroflexota bacterium
GGCCACGGCAGCCACGAACACCGCGCTGGGCTTTCAGACGGGTACGCTGCCAGACCCGGTTGGGCAGGAGCACGGCTTCCAGGCCTCGCTCGATTCGCAGGGGCGGCTCATCATCTCCAGCCAACCAACGGTGTACAACGCCAGCGGGCAGCTGCAGAACATCAGCGCGCAGCTGGTGGGCACCAAGGGCGTGACCGGCGCCACGGCGCTGACCACCGGCAGCATGACGGTTGTTGGGCCCAACGGCCAGCTGCAGCTCACACTGGGAACAGCGGGCAGCACGGACACGGTGGCGAACTTGATTGCCACCATCAATGCCGCCAACATCGGCCTGACGGCCAGCATCAACAGCGCCGGGCAGTTCCAGCTCACCACGCCGGAGATTGGCGCCAATGCGACCATCACGCTCACGGCGACCAGCGGCGATGCGAACAGCAAGCTGGGCCTGCGGGACAGCAGTTCCGTTGGCCAGCGGCGCGGCTACCCGCCCAGCGCCAGCTTGAGCGCCCAGGCGCTGACCACGACGTTTGCCAGCGTGGTCGCCGGGGCAGCCGATGCGATCGGCACCCCCAACGCCGCCATCACCACCAACAACCAGTTCTTCTTCCAGGGCTCGCCGCAGGTGCTGGCCAATCAGCTGCTCGCGCCCACGGCCATTGGCAGCGCGGCGGCAAGTTTCCCTCAGTCGCTGGTGTCGCCCGGCCGGGTGGCGTTCACCCTGGTGGGCGCGAGCACCTTTGGGACACTGGTGGTGAAGGGCTTGGATGCCAACGGCAATGCGCTGACCGACACGCTCACCTTTGGGGCCGATGGCACCCAGACGACATCGGACTATTTCAAAACAATCACCTCGATCACGCCCTCCGGCCTGACCACTGGGACGCTGCAGGCAGTAGGGCTCATCCCCACCACCGAGGCCGACACCGCCGGCGCGCTGGCCGTGGATGGCAACATCCTCAAAGACCCCAGCTTGATCGCGGCCAGCAGCACGGCCGATGCGCCAGGCAACCAGACCAATGCCCTGGCGCTGCTGAACGTGCAGCAGAACACCATCATGTCCGACGGGCAGCAGGCCGCCACGTTTGGCGACTTCTACGGCGCCGCGATCACCAATCTGGGCGACCAGGCGCGGCAGGTGCACACCACCAGCCTCACCCAGCAGCAGCTGGTGCAGCACCTCACCAACCAGCAGCAGTCGGTGGTGGGCGTGTCCATCGATCAGGAAGCCAGCGACCTGGTGGCCCTGCAGCACGCCTACGAGGCCGCCGCCCGCGCCATCACCACGCAGGATGACATGCTCAACACCATCATCACCGGCATGGGTCTCGTCGGCCGCTGATCGATCCCTCTCCGCTGCCCGTTCGCTCGAAGATGGCCTTGGGCTCGTCTGCCATACTGCATGGCATGGTTGAGGTCAAGCAGCTGCTGCTGCCCGAGGACATCGAGCGGATGATCGCCCGCGGCGAGCTGGACGGCGATGATGCCTTTGAGCTGGTAGATGGGGAGATCGTGCGTTTGGCACCAGTGTTTGATCCGCACAGCGCGACGTGCAGTTTCATCATCGCTGAGCTGGTGCCCTTTGCGCGACGCATCGGGGGCCGCGTGCTCGACAGCAGTATGGGCTTTATGGTGGGCGAGGATTTGCAGCAGCTGCGCTGCCCGGATGTATCACTGGTGTGCAGCCAGCGGTTGCACATTCTGCGTGGCACCGGCTTTGCCCGCGGCGCGCCGGACCTGGCCGTGGAAGTGCTTTCCCAGGGGCAGCATGGCGAGGCCTATGCCCGCCCGAAGCTGGGCGAGTATTTCGCCGCGGGCGCCGCCGTGGTGTGGTTCATTGACATGCGGACGCGTACGCTCAGGGAATACCTGGCTGGCCAGCGAGAGTTTCGCCTCTTCAGTGGCGACGCGGCCGTTGCGCTGGATGCGCTGGCGCCTGGCTTCTCCTGCTCCGTGAGCAGCTTCTTCGCCGGCTGATGCCTCAAGGCATCCGCGGTTAAAAGTTAAAGGTTTCCCACCCGGCGGACGATGATCCCTGTGAGCCCATGGAGGGGTGGGGGCTGTTTCATGGCCCCACTGGAACAGGGAGTAGTTCATGGTCGGCTTCCGTGTCACGAACCAGATGGTTCTGGACAACGTGATGAACAACCTGCAGGTGAACGAGCAGCTGCTGCAGCAGTCGCAGCAGCAGGTGTCCACCGGCAAAGTCATCAACAAGCCGTCCGATAATCCGTTCACAGCGTCGCAGGCGGTGATGTTCCGCCAGCGCATTGGCTTGAACACGCAGCTCCAAACCAATCTCGATTCCGCCAACGGCTGGCTCTCCGCCACGGATGGCGCGCTCAGCTCCATGGACACGGACCTGCAGCGCGCGCGTGAGCTGGCCCTGCAAGGCGCCAACGACACGCTCACGCCATCGGACCGGCAGAAGATTGCCCTGGAGATACACCAGATTCTGCTGAATACGGTGGATGTGGGCAACAGCAAGTTCGGCGCGCAGTACATCTTTGGTGGCACCAAGACCACCGCTCAGCCTTTTGTGCACAACGGCAGCCTGCAGTCGCCTAACGTGAGCTGGACGGGCCAGTCACCCGTGACCTATGAGGGCGACAGCGGCAACGTGACCCGGCAGATCGATCAGGCGGCGCAGCTTCAGGTGAGCGTGAGTGGCAACCAGCTCAGCGGAACTATGAGCGATCTCGCGCAGCTGGAGTACGACCTCAACACCAGCGGGGTGCGCGTGTCCGGCTCCAAGCCGGAAATCGACCTGCTGCACGGCATCACCACCGGCGCGCCCAACGCGGCGGTGGATACGTTCAGCATCAACGGCATCAAAATCGGCACCAACGTCACGCCCACCGCGGGCAACCTTGCCGGCAAGACGATCGTTGGCTTCAAGGCGGGCACAGCCGTTTCCGCCGTCATCAACCAGATTAATGCGCAAACCGCGCAAACGGGCGTGCGGGCCAATGTGGACAGCAGCGGGGTGCTGGTGCTGCAGCTGGTGCCTGGCGCCAAGGCCAGCAGCATTGTCGTATCGAACGTGGACACGGTCACCACGGATGCTGCCGGCAACGACCTCACCGGTGGCACCGGCACACCCGTTTCCAGTGGCGGCAGCAGCACCGCGGATTTGGGCATCAGCAACCAGATGGACAATGCCATCGGCTCGGTTGACGTGGTGGCGTTGGATAAGGACCTGAACGCCATCCAGAGCCTGCGGTCGCAAGTTGGCGCCAAGCAGAATCGGGTGCAGGAGGGTACCCAGCGGCTCAGCAGCCTGGGCATCACCCTGGCGCAGCTCGATTCGACCATTGAGGATGTGGATATGGCCAAGGCCATTTCGGACCTGGCCACACGGCAAACAACGTATCAGGCGGCGCTGGGCGCGGCGGCGAAGGTGCTGCCGCCGACCCTGCTGGACTTTCTCCATTAAAGGACGTTCATGATCTCATTCAGCAAGGAAGTCGTTGAGCGCGTGTCGGTGGACAGCCGGCAGATCGTGACCTTCAGCGAGGGGCTCATCGGGCTGCCGCGGCTGCGCGTGTTCGCGCTCATTGAGGACGAGCAGAGCTTGCCCATCCGCCTGCTGCAGTGCGTCTCCGTGCCGGAGTTCGTGTTCGTGGTCATCAACCCCTTCAGCGTGTGCCCGGGCTACGATATCGAGATTTCGGAAGAGGATGCCGATGCGCTGGGCGTGCGCCTCGCCTCCGAGGTGCTGGTGCTGTCCATCGTCACCATCCCCGATGACCTGCGCTACGTGACGGCTAACCTGCTCTCGCCGTTAGTGGTGAACATGCGCACCAAGCGCGGCAAGCAGATTCTGCTGTCGGACACGGACTATCCCATCAATTACCGCATCCTGCGGGACACGGCGGGAGAGAAAGCCGGGAGCCTGCGCGGCTAGCCCGATGTGATAGAGCCAAAGACGTGCTGATTCTCACCCGAAAGATCAACGAGCGCCTGATGATTGGCGACAACGTCGAGATCACCGTGCTCAAAGTGAGCAAGGACAAGGTGAAGCTCGGCATCAACGCGCCGGACAATGTGCTCATCCAGCGCAACGAGCTGGCGGCTTCGATTACCGAGGAGAACCTGCGCGCCGCCTCCAGCCCGCTCGATGGCCTGCAGCGCCTGCTGCCGGCGCTGCGCAAGCAGTTCGACCAGGCGCCGACGTGATGAATGAGCACCAGCCACGCGCGATAAGGGCGTTTGGCCTGGAATTCAGGGGATTTCCGCTGGCTGCATAAGCGGCCTTCAGTCTAGCCTGGGAGAGCCCAGGAGCCGCTGCGGAGCAGCGGTGAGTGACCGAACCAAGGAGTGGTGAGCAAGCGGTGGATGTGCGAGACGCGACGGAGCGGTACTTCTCCGGCGTAGCTGGCCTGCTGCGGGGCATTGACCGCGGAGCTATTGAGCGCGTGGTCGAGACGATCCGCGAGGCCCAGAAGCAGGATGCCTGCGTGTTCATCGTTGGTAACGGTGGCAGCGCGGCCACGTGCACCCACTTCGCCAACGACCTGCTGAACGCCACTCGGGCAGCCGGGCGGCCGCTGCGCGTGTTCAGCCTGGCGGACAACACCGCCTCGCTCACCGGCCTGCCCAATGACGACGGCTTCGAGCACGTGTTCGCCATTCCCGTGGCGAGCTTTGCCCGGCCCGGCGACGTGCTCATCGCCATCTCCGCCAGCGGAAACTCGCCCAACGTGCTGCGCGCGGTGGAAACAGCACGTGCGGTCGGTGCGCGCACCGTCGGCCTGGTGGGCTTCGACGGTGGCCGTTTGGCACGCCTGGTGGATGTGCCGCTGCTGGTTGCCTCGGCCATTGGCGCGTACGGCCCCGTGGAGGACGCGCACCTGGTGCTGCAGCACCTCATTTGCACCTGCCTGAGAAACGATGTGTGCGCGGCTGAGCCGGCTTTGCGAGGAGCGCTGACACATGCGTAGCCTGGTGACGGGTGGCGCTGGATTCATCGGCAGCCATCTGGTGACGCAGCTGCTGGAGCGCGGGCACGAGGTGCGGGTGATCGATAACTTCTCCAC
>JBOGTU010000062.1:0-5655 GCA_050695655.1 Chloroflexota bacterium
CTGCCTCAGCCTGTGCTGGGCGGTCTTGGACCTGGTCATTGGCGCCGCCCATGGTCTCGGTCTCAGCGATATCCAGCGCCAACAGCTGCAACACCTCCAGTTCGCCAAAGGTGCTGCCCGTCAGCCGACGAGCCTGACCGCCTAAGATATGTTCAGCCTGAAGACTGCCCGTCCACTTTTACAGCACCAGCGGGACGCGACCTATCCACGTCGCTGGCCGCCTGTCCAGCGAACAATCCCCGGCGACTGGCGTAGCCGCCAACACTGCGCGGGACATGCCAATCGAAGTCCAGTGATCACCCATCTTTCTTCCTCCGTCCCCCCATGTCCTACGCCACCCTCTGTGACCATGGAGAGCGAACTGCCGTTGGTTGGGGGCGTGGGGGGAGCGTCCGTGAGCGAACGTACTTGAAAAATGGGTTGCGCCCACAGATAGTAAGGAGAGAACGATAGAACAGACGCACGATGGTGCGAAGGGAGTGAAACGGGAATGACGCATAAGCAAGTGGTGAGCGTGGCGGAGAAGGTGAAGGCCGATGCGTCACGCCGGGGCTTCTTTCAGCGGACGGCCGCGCAGTTGATCGAGCTGTTGCCTGGTACGAAGGTGGACATCGTGTCGGAGTCGTACCTGCAGGTCAGCTACGGCGACTGGCGCTGGACCATGATGGCTCAGGGCATTCTGGGCGGTGAGCGGGCCTACTGGTGTCGCTATATCCAGGCGACGAATGGCCGGTGGCAGCCGATGCCGGCGTTTCCCGCCCAGCGGCTCGCCTACGATCGCCAGGCCAAGCAGTGGCGAGTCTGGGATCGCCACCTTGGCTACTGGGGTAACTCTGTTGCCACCCGTGAGCAGTACATCGACTGGATGGACCTCGTCGCTCACCTGTTGCTGGCGCTGGGCAATCCAGCGGAGGCCCGCCGGCAGGAGGAGGCGAGCGACCGCACGTTGCGGGAGGCGAACGCCTTATTGGACAGTAACGATGCATTCCTCGCGCACATGGCTGATATCCGCGCTCGGGTCACACGTTCCCTGGCGGAAAGCGAGAAATGGCTGAATCCTCCGGGTGGCGACGGTTCAGCCAGCGCCTGAAAAAGTGTACGCGGTACACATTGCCGCTGGCCGTCGTCGCCGGTTGGCAGGCGGCGACGGGATGCTGAGGACGACCGGACGCTTCCATGCGAGCGCCGAACTGGTCGGCGATCAGCACGCTCTGCAACATTGCAAGCACGCCAGCTACTGAAGTTGTCATCGCGCTGAGCGGCACCGACGACTTTCCCGGTGAGCTGGTTCCGCCGGCTGCGGAAGCCCAATTTCTGCATGGATCCGGATGCGCCGGGACGGGCCGCCTTCAGGACCGCCTGGTGGGCCTCACTCGCCGGAGCGGTCCTGGCCGTCATCGCCTGGCGACTGAGAAAGCGCGTGTTCGCTTATGTCCCGGCCATCGCGATTGGCTTCGCGCTCGCGGCGCTGGCTTGATGCCGGGGGTCATGACGGCAAGCAGTGAACCGAAAGGATAGGGACGGCGACATTTGAAACACAGGAGATGTATATGGCGCGCTTAGCTATCCGGCTACCCGGGCTTTACCCGTTACGAGCCCAACGGCTGCTGACACAGGAGCAGGTCGCGACCCTCGCAGCGGTGCACCGCATCACGGTCATCCAGGCAGAGGCGGGCCGTGCGGTCCGATTCAGCACCGCTTGCGCGCTGGCCACGGGTCTGGGGGTTTCGCTTGAGGAACTCCGCGGGGAGCTGGTGTCACCTCGGCACCGAGTCGAGCGGCGATCGTTGCAGTGGGCTCACAACCTACTGTCAAGGATGGTGCCTCGTCGGGTCGGCCGCGCTCACGATAGAGCCTGAACCAAGGGCATCGTCCTGGCTCACAGCACTCCGCTGGACCAGTTACCAGAGCTTGGCGATTGGGATGGACCCATTTTCGGCGAATTGGGCGTGCTTGAGACGGAAGAGGACCGGGTCCAATGTCACGCCTGCGGGCGCTGGTATCAGGCGCTTGCCAGGCGCTTGCCCACCATGCGCGTCATACGCATCGCCTGACCGCGCCGGAGTACCGGGCCATCTTCGGCCTCAACGCTACTATGGCACTGGACGCGCCGGCGCCCCGCGCGTTGAAGGCTCGCAACTGCGCTTCCCACCTGGCTGCATACCGGCCGCTGTACGCCCATCTGCTCGGAGAGCAGGACCCTTGAAGAGCGTCGGGCCCGCGCCAGCCGGCCGCGGCGGCTGTAGACACACGTGGACCCGCGCTATCGGGAGGTGTGGCAGCGGTTGCAGCGGGGTGGCGCCGAGCGCAGCAAAGCCCTGTGGAGCGACCCGGACTACGCCGCCGCCCGGGCCAGGCGCATGTCGGAGGCACGCGGCGGACACGAGATCGTCGCCTGCGCCGTATGCGGTGCGCCGCTCGAGATGCCGCGATGGGCGGCGCAGAGCAAGAAGCAGCACGGCTGCCCGGGTGAGTGCCGGAGTGAGCTCCGTCGACGGCGGCTGGCTGAGCACGACCTGAGCGCCCCGGCCGTTCGCGCCAAGGCCGGCGAGACCCGGCGGCTGACGCTGGCTGCGCGGCCTGACTACGGGCGCGAGGTGGGGGCCAGGATAAGCCAGGCGAGGAGACGCCGCGACGCCGCGGTGGTCGAGCAGTTGCGCCCGCTGCCAGCGGTGGTGTGGGAGTCCTTGCCGGAGCCGGACCGGTCTTTGGTACGTCGTTACTACGGACTGGTTGGCGAGCAGCCGGCCACGTACCCCGAGCTGATCAAGGAGTACCACCTGACGTACCGGGACATCCGGCGCATGATCACCCACGGCGTGGCCCGAGTGCTGGACCCTGACGCGGCTATCGCGACCGTCGCCCACGACGAGCGGGTTCGCTGGCGAATGTCGGTCGCTGCCGCCCTGGCGGCACTCGGGCCAGAGCGGCTGACCGGTTTCTCGGAACTGGAGCGGCAGCTGGTCGTGCGCTATTACGGTCTGGACGCTCAGCTACGCGTCAGCCAGCGACAGATCGCCCGAGACCTGGGTGTGGACCGCAAGCGCGTCAGGGCCGTGCTGGAACGGGCGGCGGCACTGGTCGCCAGCTGATCGGCGGCCGACCTCGCTACAGCAGCGGCACCAGCTCGGAGACAATGAATTGCATGGCCGTGTCGAACGAGAACTCAACGGGCACGGTGGTCACCAGCGCCTCGAGGTCGGCTCGAAACACCGGCTGCTGCAACTTCGCCTGGAAATTCTTGCCGATCGCGTCGGCGGGGGCATCCGCGGCGCCCAGGTAATGCCGGAACGCACGAGCGACCTGGTTGGGGTCAGCGCCCAACCGCGTGAAGCCCAGCCACAGGTCGAATAAGTCGCGGCCCTTGCGCCGCTGGTAGAGGGCGCGGACCTTCGTGCCGAGCAGCTCGTCAATAGCGAACGTGCGCACCAGGGCTCGGCCCGAAAACCAGCGTGAGTCGACCGCGATCTCCCGAAACTCATGCGGGTTGAGCGGCTCTTTCTCACGAGTGTTGGCTTCGACCTTGATGCGGATCGGCACACCCTCGATGGACGTCGCGCGAAAGCGCAGCCGGGCCATGTGCTCGCTGACCTCGGTGCGCACCACGTCCAGACCGATCTCCGCGCCGATGTCCCGCAGCCGGTCAAATACTGGTCCTATCGGCTGGGTGACGAACTGCACGTAGTCCAGGTCCTCTGAATAGCGCAGCGGCTGCGGCAAGAACAGTTTGTGCAGGCAGGTGCCGCCGCGCATGGCCAGCTCCCCGGCCAGCAAGTCGTCGCCGGCGATGGCGACCATGAGACGGCTTAGCAGCAGGTCTTGCTCGACCTGGGTCTGCGTGAGCCACGGCGCCCGAGCGCTCCATTCGGTGACGGAGGCGGCAGGGATCAGGTGTCGGCCTCGATTTCGGTATTGACGGCAACGCCCCAGGCTGCGTCCACCGGCCCGCCGCTATCGTCGCCCGGGTCGAGCGGCACGGGATGGCTGGGGTCCGGCGCGGCGGCGTCACGGAGTGAGCTGACGTCCGTCTCCGGACTGAAGCGCGACAGCAGCCAGCCGAGCCGGCGGACCACCGCCTTTGGTCGGGCAAGCGTCAGCTGCGCCAGGTGGTCTCCTCGCAACTGCCCCAGCTCCGACAGCACTGTGGCAATATTGCCAAGGCCGCCTGCCACCTGCTGGAACTCCACCAGGTCGATGGCGGTCAGCTCGCGATCGCTGACCTGGTAGTAGCCAGTCTGTGATGTGCGGCGCTCGACAGCGCGAGCGTCGATGGCATCTGGCAGGTGGCTCGATTGGTAGAACCGGAGCCGTACCCGGCCCAGGTCGCGGTCTTCGAGCTTCTTGTCGACGACGACCTGATAGACCTGCGCCGCCTGGTGCGCGGCGCCATGCAGCGCCGCGGCCGTCAGCAAGCCGACGTAGTAGCGCCGAGACAGCCGTGCCATCATGCCATCGATGAACCACTCCGCCGGCGGCGCTCCCCAGGCTCGGTATTCCGGCGGCACGACGACGTACAGGCCTTTCGCGGGTGAGACCAGACGGCCGGAACGGCGCAACCGGACAAGGCGTCCCGAGGTGTTGGGGGACGGTCCAATCAGGTCCGCGATTTCATCGGTCGTGACGACGTACCGCCCGCGGGCGGCCAGATCCTCGTGGAGCGTCGCGACCGAACTCATATGCCTAGACTAACGCAATCGGTTAGTCTAGGAAAGTTTGTCAGGACAGGGTCGCGCTCACCAAAGTAACGGATTCCGTGCCGCATACGGCAGCGACAGCGGATGCTCAAGGGTGGGGTCAGACCCGGCCAACGAACACGTCCGGATCGTAGTAGTCAAGGGGTAAAGCGCTGTCGCGCCCGCCCTTTCGGACGGCCCCTTGACGTCACTGACCAGCCCTCCAACCTGCGCGGGCTGCCCGTGCTTCGTGTCAAACTCCTACCTCATGGGCGCCTACACCGCGCGGCAGCTTCATGGAGGTTTCGGTGTTCCTGAAAAGGGCGATCTATTCTCCGCCGGTCCGTATTTCGATCTGCTGCGTACCGTGAGCCGCATCAACATGGAGGAACGCGCGATAGGCGTCCACGTCCGGCCTCAGCCAATAACCGAGGCCCGAATCGCACCCGCTCAATTCTTGGAGTACCTCGGCTTCATACATTCGCCGGAATGTCAGCTACTCCCGCAAAAGCCCTGCTACTGTGCGCAGCTTCCTGAGACTGCGCACGCGGCAGCATTCGCCCAAGCGCTTGAGCAAGCATACGGATTCGTTGCCCAGGCCGAACGAGCTTTAGGAGCTCTCGGTATACAGCTCGTGATTCGAGATGGCCGTCTAAAGGCAGTTGTCCCGCCATTTGAAGTTGACCCTCATGAGGGTGCGATGGTCCCGGGTGACGTCGGACCGTCAGTAGACAAGGACTTGACCTATCAAGTGACGCGCGTGCGGGCTCCCGGCAGGCTGTTGTGGTTCATACATATTGCCGCACGCGCAGACTCCGCGGGCGGACACAATCTGTGGGCGGCTGTATCGAGCTTAGCTTCAGATGTCATGACGCCGTGCGTAGCGGCTGACACATAATCGATGGTCCTGTTGAGATCCGCAGACGGAATCCGTAATCAGCTAACCGTGTAGCCGAGAGGAGCATCTGCCCTGGGGGAATCA
>JBOGTU010000063.1:0-2866 GCA_050695655.1 Chloroflexota bacterium
CTGTCGTGGTGCCGGGCCGGCACGCGGCGCTGGCTGCCGGCTTGGTGCGCGAGTAGCTGCGTCATGGAATCCATGCAGCACTCTTTGTTCGACGAAGAACTTGAACCGCATAAGAGACAAAAAGTCAAATCGACTCCAGGGAGTCGCCCTAGCGAAAAGGCTCAGAGGAGCACCCACCAGAATTCTGCCCCGAGTCCTCGCCCATGGCAGAGCGCATTCGGGGTTTCTTTCGAAGAGGCGGTCGCAAGCCCGGACGGAGTCACCATCGGCGACGTGACCACAGATCCTTGCAGCGGCCCGGATGAGCTCGACAGGCCACAGATGACGAAGGAGGAATACGAGCAGCTGGACCACATCGTTGTCGCGGGGCGGCAGACTTTTGTCGCAGTCGGGCAGGCCCTCGCGGCGATTCGGGACCAGCATGGCTTCCGCTGGGCGTATTCAAGCTTCGAGAGCTACTGTCAGGCGGCGCTGGGCTACGGCCGGCAGCGCGCTCAGCAGTACATTGACGCGGCGAAAGTGTCAACAATTGTTGACAAGGCCGGCATGGAGCGGTTGCCCAATGAGGGCCAAGCACGTGAACTGGCTCAACTGCTTGATCGAGCCGACACACCAACCGCCATCAGAACGGTCCTGGAAACTGCGCGTGCGCGTGCGCAATCCAGTGAACGTTCGGCGAGTGGCAAGCTCGTCAAGAGCGTACGGGAAGAACTCTATCCGGATGCAGCTCGACAGCCACGGTCTGCCAAGACTCGTGCGTCCGCATCTTCGACGAAGTTAACGGAGTTGGAAGATATGCCTGCAGCAGCCGCGTCGACGAAGCTGCCAGCCGATTCCATCGCTGCCACCGCCACCTCAACGGACCTGTTCGCCATCAAGCGGATCATCGCAATAGAACCGCGGCAATTCCTGCTGGCGCTCGGCCCCGGTGCCGCGCTGGAGGTGACCGCCCTCGCCCGCAGCGCCATTGCCTGGTTCACAGATCTCATCACCGAGGCGAAAGCAGCATGATCGCGCAACGCTACCCCACCAACAGCAGGGTGGACACCGAACCTGCAGCCGGCATCGCGCCCTGGCGGGCATCGGCTGCCAAGCATCAAGGCTCACCAAACGTCGGGCCTCGACCTGATCCAAGAGCAGGAGAGGCGAGGAAATGCTTGTAGGCTCACCGCCGCGAGCCAAAGCCGCTCAGCCAGTACCGACCCCGCAGCAGGTTACGCTCGGCGAGCCGACGTCCGAGCCGGCGGCGCAGGAGCCGGCGGTCTTCTGGCGCGAGACGCTGGGGCCCCGCCTGCGCGAGCTGGTGAATGCGGTACGAGATGGTTCACGCGAACTCTACCCCATTGATCGTCTGTATGATCCCGACCACCTGGCCTACAACGAGCAAGCGTTAGTTTTCGAGATCCGCGAACTGTCGAATGTGCTGATCAGCGTCATCCCGGGCCGGGAGAGGGAGGGGTTCGCCGTCCTGGCCGGCTGGGAAAAGGTTCGCCGGCTGCGTCGAATCGGGACCCCCGCGGTGCCGGTGTATGAGGTGCCATTTCACCCGCTCATGCACATTCTCGCGGCATTCGTGGATGTGGTGATGTTCGGCAGGTCGCCTCGGTGGGAGTTACGGGTGCACCTCGCATTGCGTCAACTCGAAGAGCGCTCTGGCGTTCGAATTGTTCGCGCGATAGCGACTGAGTTGGGCGTCGACAAGGGGAGAATTTCTCGTCTGTACCGGCCCTTGCCGCCGCCCGTGGTCGAAGCTCTACGGACCAACCCCGAAAGCGATATCTGGCAGGTTGTCGAGCTCAACGACAGCCAGATGAACGCCTGGCTCGATCAGCGGGGGACGGCGAACGTGACCGTGCTCGAGCAAGAGGCGACAGCAGAGCGCGGCCCGATCGCAGCGGAAAGCCCGCTGGCGCAGCTGGCGCGGGAGCATGGCGCCAACAGGCTGTTGAAGCAACGGTTCTTCAAGGATCCCACCGGCGGCGCGGAAGAGGTCACCGCCTTCATCAAGGCTTTGAGAGCTGCCGGGTTGATTTCTGGCGCAAACTCGCCAACCGAACGCGCGGCCTGAAGGTGGCCAACAGAAAGCGGGCCACACAAAGCAACCTCGCCGCGTTGCTGGCGGAATTCCCTGACGCGGCCAGCCTGGGCGAAGCGTTGCGCTACGCAACGCTCGATGGTCCGCGAGGTGCCCTGCCCGTGCTGCGGGAGCTGTCAGCCCACCCCGGCCTGGTGCACACATCCGTGGCCCTGCTGCAGGCGTTCATCGACTACCTCAATGGCCGCTTGCCTCGGGTGGATCCGGCGCGTTGGCCGCCCCGCGCCTGCGATGAGCCCGTGGGCCACTTTCTCGTCCGCGCCGGCAGGTACAGCGCGTTCGAGGCCCTCGCCCCGCGCCTACTGCAGGCGCTCCTTCTGAAATACCACCAGCGGGCGACAGCGCGTGCCCAGCTCCCGCGGCCCATTGACATCCCGGATCCCTACATCTGGTCGAGAGCCTGCCGGCTCCTGGTGGAAGGCGCCAGCCAACTCGATCCTATCCGCTGGCCGAAAGCTGCCGATGATCTGGCCGCCGCCGCGTTTGCCGCGCTGAAAGCGGAAGACATTGGAGCCCAGCCTGACTATTTGTATGACCTGGCCCGTCGTGCCCTGCTGCTGGACGTTCCGACGACCATCAAAACTCGCGGCGTGGTCCATATGGAGGAGCTCATCATCGCCCCACGGCTGCACCCTGCCACCACCGGGCTGCTCCCGATGCACGACCTGGTGGGCGCTGTCAGCGACGGACGTACCCCAGGAGTGGAAGGACTCGGCACCAACGACATCCTGGGCATCAGCGGGCGAGTGACCATGACGGACCGAGTCGCCG
>JBOGTU010000064.1:0-3197 GCA_050695655.1 Chloroflexota bacterium
TCGAACACGCACTGGGCCATGGCGCCGACATACGTGTTCAGCAGGTCGACCACGCGCTCCGCGGGCAGGCTCTCGGCCATGGCGGTGGAGTTGCGCAGGTCGGCGAACAGGATGGTGACCGTCCGCCGCTCGCCGCCGAGTGGAATCGCCGAGCCCGACATCACGCGCTCGACCACCGCCGGCGAGAGGAAGCGCTCGAAGCCGCGGCGGCGGTCCAGCTCGATGAACAGCGACCATAGCGCGGCAATCACAGCCAGCAGCATGAGAACGTGGTACTCCCACCACGCCCAGCTCCACACCGGCGCGATGATGAGCGTGAACTGCGCATCGGCGAGCAGCAGGAACGCGGCGACCTGCGCGCCCTGCATGGGCTGGCGGCTGGTTTGGTACTCCAGGCTCTGCCGCCAGGCGGCGAACAGGAAGAGGCCAATGCCGATGGCGGTGACGATGTACGGCCAGGGCGGGTCCAGCAAAGGTAGACGCGCCACCGTGCTGGGGAAGCGCAGTCCACCGATGCCGTACACGATCAGCAGCCCCACCAGGCCCAGAACGGTGATGCGGGCCCGCCGGGCGACGCGGGGCGTGGGGCGCCAGTCGAGCGGCAAGTAGCGCGCCGCGAAGAAAAACGCCGGAATGAACAAGCTCAGGAAAGCGGAGATGCCGAGCACGGAATCCGCGCCATGCTCCTGGCGATAGCTGCCGCCCACAGTCGTCAGCGCGGGCGCGGGCAGCAGCACACCCGGCGTGGCCAGCGCGTGCACGGCGAAGAAGCCGGCCATGCTGAGAAAGCCCAGCGCTACGAACAGCAGCCGGTAGGCTTTCTGCTCGATGGCGGAGCGCGCCACCAGCACGGCGACCAGCAGCGCCAGAAACGAAATGTTGGTGACGATGACCAGATGCTCGAAGCCGAGCGCGGCATCGACTGCCTGCACGGGGAAGGTGAGCAGCCAGGCGAATATGGCCAGCGGTATGACAACAAGCCCCAGGGCCACCGCCAGCGGCAGCAGCCACCGGCCAACTCCAGCCTTGCTGTGCGCAGCGCCTAACGCCGGGGCCGCCGTCATGCGACCGGACGTGCCGGCAGGGGTTGTGAGGCGCCCCAAGCCAGGCCGTGACGCACGCGGCGGCCGCGGCCTTCGAATTCGTGGGCCTGCCGGCTAGCCGCGGTTCTTGAGCAGCCCCAGCAGGTCCTGTTTCCGGTAGCAGAAGCCCATAGGCTGGTGCGTGGCTGGGTCGCGCACGACAAAGCGCTTGATGCGCCCAACCATGCGCGCGTCCTCCACGGCGCGCTCGAACGTAGCGAGCTTGGTATGCGCCTCCGGGCCAAGAACGGCAGCCTCCGCCGTGCGGAACCCCAACATCTCGCACAGCCAGTCCGCGTCCACCATGTCGCCAGGCAGCGGCAACCTGCCACTGCCCGAAAGATCCACCACCAAGAGCAAGTCCTCCAGTACGGATTCGTGCTCTCCCCCCGTCGATGGAACGTAGCACGCGGCCCGCGTGCTGCGCCAGCGCGCCAGCGAGTAGGAATATTGGGGCAGCCAAAGCGGCGGCCCCCTGCCTCCTCCTGCCGGGCCCACGTGTCCCGTGGCGGGGCCGAACGGCTAAGCGGTTGAGGCCTGGAGCGCCTTCTCAAGCTCGTTGCGGATGTCGTTACCGCCGCCCGTCTGCCAATCTTTGAGGATTTGGTCGAAGGAGTTGACGTCGGCGCGGCCGTACACGATGTTGTTTAAACCGTCCGTAAGCTTCTGGTTCAGCACTTGGCCTTTCTGCGCGGCGGTGGGTGAGTAGAGGCCGACGACAGGGCTCTTCACGCCAATGGCCAGCGCCTCGGACATCGCCTTGGAAGTGATCTGCGCAAAATCCTTGCGCGACTGGGCCACCGTCATGGTCTTGGTGGCGCGGCCGTTGGCGTCGTAGATCACCGTGGGTGCGCCGCCGAAGCGCCAGATGGGGAAGCTGGTCACCTCGGCCCGGCCCTTGGGTGTCAACGCGGGGGCGCCGCTCGGGTCGAAGGCGAAGTCCGTGCCCTGCACGCCGTAGGAGAGCAGCTGCGCCTCGGTGCTGCCGAAGGGCGCCACGGTGAAGTCCAGCACGCCAAGCAGCTCCTGCACGCGCGCGGCCGTGCCCTTCTTGACGGCCACCAGCGAGGTTGAGGTCGAGCTCAGCAGGTGCTCGGCCTTGCCGCCGTCGAAAGCGAACGGCTGCAGGAAGCGGGGACTGAAGGCCGGGTCGCGCTGCAGCGCCTGATCCCAGGCGAAGCCGAAGGCGAAGTAGGCGTTCTGCCACAGGATGACTTTGCCCGTGTACCACAGGTTGCCGAGCTGGGTGAGGTTCAGCGAGGGCGAGTTGGGGTGCATCACGCCCGCGTCCCACAGGCTGCGCGTGTAGGCCAGCGCCTCCTTGAATTCGGGCGTCTCAATGTCTTTGGTCAGCTTGCCGCCGTCATTCCGCCAGTCGTTGGGCACGCGGAAGACCTGCAGCATGAAGCCCAGTGGGTTCTGCGCGGCCGTGGTCGTTGCGCTGTAGCCGGAGCCGGTGCCCGCCATGGCCCACACTTCGCCAGCGTGCGTAAGCTCCTTGGCAACCTTCAAGAAGTCGTCCTTGTCCTTGATGCTGGTCACACCCACGGCGTCCAGCGCTTTGCCCTGGGCGTAGAACGACTGCCCGGTCGCGTCGGCCGCGGGGACGGCCAGAATCTTGTTGTTGAACACGCCGTAGGGCCAGCGGAACGAGGGGAAGTTGGCCAGGTTGGGGTAGGCCTTCACCGCGTCGCCCGCCAGGTAGGGCGTGAGGTCCGCGCACTGCGACTCCAGGAACCGTGGCATATCCTGCAGCCCCGTGCCAATCACTGAAACGTAGAACAGGTCCGGCAGGTTGCCGCCGGCCACAATCGTGGTGAGCTTAGTGAGGTAGTCCGGCGCGCCCACGGCATTGATGTTGAGCTTGGCGCCAACCTCTTTGTTCACTTCCTGCCAGGCGCCGTTCTGGTCCATCGCGGGCGGCGGCGCGCCAATGGTGAACGTGAGGATGCTCACGTCGTCGCCCTTGCCGGGAGCGCTGGCCACGGACTTCACGGGGGCCTTGGGGTAGGCGAAGTAGGCCGGTGGCAGTCCGCTGGTGTTGCCGGCAATGTCCGGCGCGGGCCCCTGGAAGGGAACGTACGTGGGCATCTTCAGCGCGCCACCGGCCTTGGC
>JBOGTU010000065.1:0-10073 GCA_050695655.1 Chloroflexota bacterium
CAAAAAGCCCCAGGTGCCGGAAACGTCCCATCCCCCCGGCACCGCGTGAGCGGTGGCGGCCACCGGAGGACCCCAAGCGAGAACGCCGTCCGCGCGAACATCATCTTTGCCAGATCGTCAATGGCCGCCCTACGCGGACCACCCCTGGTCATTCCCGAATCGGTCGCGCATCAACCCCCGCGCTATTTGCAAAAATGTGAAATCGCGCCCACATGGCAGACCGAGCTCGCCGCGTTTCCGCGGATGCGTTTATCCTGTCGGGTTGGGTCGCTGTCGTAGACCCCTGCGGACTAACCACAGCCCGATCACACCCACCAGCACGCCGATAACGAGCCATTGGGCCTCCCCCGTCATGACGCTGCCACGCAGCAGGCCAATCCCCTGCAATGCCCAAACCAGTCCGATCGCGAACATGAGAACGCCCGGGATCACACTCAACCAGTGAATTCCTGAAGCTCTCAGTCTCAATCTCCTTTCCCGTTTTTGCATCCGATATCAGTTGCCGTGAACCGATGGAGCAGTGCGGGTCACGGGAGCCCTATTGAATGGAGATTGACTGGGCAGCGCCATTCACCACCGATATGGACACCTTTTCACCCGGTTTCACATCCGCGGGAGTCGCGTCGATCTGCTTGAGGATGCGCGCGCCCGGTGCAATGGTGATCCTCGCCCCGCCGCCGGGAAATGTGACAGTGAACGAATTCCCGCTGATCTCGGCAATGGAAGCGTTCGTCATGAGATTCCCTTCGGGCATGGGTCGCTGGCCGCCCGGAACAACCTTGGTCAGGGAGTCAGGAAACACGCTCACGATGCTTGCCAGCAGGGTGTTGTCCTGTTGCCGTTTCGCGGTAATGGCGACAAACATGCCGGGCTTGAGATCGGCGGCCGTGATCGTTTGCTGTTCGGTGACCCTCGTCGTCGGCGTGACGTCGAGACTGGTGCCGTCCGCAAGCGTCACCTTGCCGGCGGCATCAGTCTGAACCGTGCCAGTCACTCGCTTCGCCCGCGCTCCGGACGGCGCCGCGCCGCTGGCGCCGGGTGACCCACCTGGGCCGGACCCAGTAGGCTGTGCGGCGTTGGAGCCGGCCGGGGCGCCAGGTTGCGTGCTCGCCGCCACTGACGGCGCCGCTGAGGTCGATGTCGTGGGTGCGGACGACGATGGGGACGGACTGACGGAGCCGCACGCGGCGACGGCCAGCGACAGGGCAGCGAAAGCCGCCATTTGGATGATGTATCTCATTATGGTTCTCCTTGCTGCTTGAACATGGGCGCTCGGCTGCTTAGCCGTAAACGAGAATCTGAATCGTGTGATAACCCGTTGCCCCGGCCGGAAACGGGTCCGCTTGCTGAGCTGTTTGCAGCCGCCCTGAGCCATCCGTCGCTCGCACCTGGACCGTGTAACGGCCGGTTGCCAGTTTCGCGGCGGATTGCCAGAAGGTCCAGGTCAGGGGCCCGGCCGCCGGCAGCAGATGCGCGTTCTGCCAGGTCCGCCCGCCGTCCGTTGAGAGTTCCACGCGTTGAATGCCTCGGTCTCCGGCAAACGCCAATCCGTTGAACATGACGTTCCCGGCAGGCACGCTTCCGACGCTTGGCGTGTCGATTCGGGACATCGTCTGGACGGCCGCATCTGGATTCCAGCCCTGCTGCTCCCAGAACCCCTGTGAGGCCTTGGCCCCCAACTCGATACGGGTGAGCCACTTGGGGTTTTTCATGCCATACGTTCCGGCGCCCAGCACACGCAGCGGGAAGCCATGTTTGTTCGGTAATGGCTGTCCATCCAGCTTGTAGACCAGGAGCGTGTTCGCGTCCATGGCCTTCCGGATCGTCATGTTCTCGGTGTAGCCATCGACGCTGGTGAAATGGAGCACCTGGGCATCTTCGTGAACGCCAGCTCGAGCAAAGACTTCCGAGAGCTGGACCCCTGTCCACTGGCCGTTGCTGATCAAGTCGCCGCCGACTTCGTTGGAGATGCATTCAAGGGTTCGGGTGACGTCTTTAGCCGGCATCGCCAGCACCTCCGCATACGTGAGGGTCAGAGGGCGATCGACCAGTCCATCAACTTGCAGGCGCCAGCCGTCAACCTTGACTTGCGGGTCGTCGATATTCTTGGAAACCAAGTAAAAGTCGTTGGGGGGACTGATTTCCGCCGGAAGCCCCGGCGCCGGGCCACCCTCGCTACCAGACGATCCGCCGAGCGCTGGTAACGTCGGCAAATTGCCAATTGTCCGCCGCGCCAGGATGGCCGACGTCACAAAGAGCACGATGCCCGTGAGCACCTGGCGACGAGCCATCCCAGGGTCGGAACGCGCAGCGTCAGAGGAGGGCTGACCACGCCCCCAAACAGGACGGAGCAGCGCCTCCAGGACCAGGCCAAAGATCGCAAATGCCAGAAGGCTTGCCACGGCAAATCCAGCGCTGGCCGCGAATGCCGGCCGTCCCGCCAGCGGGAGCACGACGGCGCCGGTGAGCACCCACAGGACGGCAAGGATTTCGATCGGACGGTGCCAGCGAGCGATGATCAAGCCCACCAGGCCGCCCAGCAGCAACTGAAAGAGCAAGAGACCGCCGAAGAAGAGGGGCTTTCCAAGGTACAGCAGTCGATCCAAAATCAACGAAAAGAGCGGCCCCGGCAGGGCCTGCACCAGGCGATCCTGGATGAGCGCCGGAAGCGTCGGGACTCCCGCGATGAGGCGAGCCGTCAGTTCGGCCACCAGGAATCCACAGCCGGCGGCCAGACCGCCCCCGAACCCAGCGAGCAGGTCCTTCGAGGATGTCGATCCCTCAGGCGTCGGGCCAGGGTGATTCAGCAAGTCACACTCCATTTGGTCTCGCGGCCGCGTTCACAGCCATACGGAAAGCGCCCTGCCACGCGGCCTTCGCGGCGCCGAGCTGGCTCCAGCGCCTCTCACGTGCTGCTGGCAACTGCAGCCCCAGCAGAGATTAACGGTTGATCGACGCGCACGGATTGCTTCAGCGCGAGCGGGGGTATCGGCTGCCGCGCGTTGCTCCGCGGCATCCTTGTGATGACGGACGGTTTTGACAGGATATCCAGTGACACCACGTTTCCCAGTCTCGTGATCTCGCAATATAGACGCTCCGCTGTTACAAAAGCGATGGATGAAGGTGCTGAACTGGCCGGCGCAAGACGAGGTCCGCGATGCAGGTGACCATGGAGCCCGGCCGGCCTAGCCGCCGCGAGAAATCGGCACAAGTGCGTGAGCCCGCTGTTTTGCCGGCGAGGCGCAGGTGCTGGTTGCGTGCTGCGCGACCTTCACACAAAGGGCGAGTTGGTGGGGAGGCCGAGAAGTGATCGGCCGGCGGTTTGGAAGTGATCGTCGCGGGCCTGAACCTGCTGGCCCAGGGTGAGCAGGTCGCGCAGGCGGCGCTCGGCCCCTTGCGTAGTGAAGATGGCGCTGGAGCCAGCGGCATGGAAGGCAGCGGTGCCCACGTCCCGTGCTTCGGCGCTGGCGTGGGAGGCGGCCAGGCGGATATCGACGCGCTGCCGCGGCGTCAACTCCTCATTGGTCATGGATACCACTTGCCAGACATCATCGATCGTCGTCAGCAGCAGTGCACGGGCGGCACGCAGCCGCGCCTCCCAGCGTCCAAGCTGCAGTTGGAAAGCCGCATCGTCGCGCAGGGTCGAACGGGCTCCCCGCGGCTGCTTGGCCGTGGCGACGGCCAGCAGATCGTTCAGCAGGGCGCGCGCGATGCCCAGCGCGACGCCGGCAAAGCCGGCGGAAAAGAGCTGGGTGGTGTGGAAGCGATACAGGGAGCTTGCATCGGTGCGGTCCGCGGGATGGTCGCGCCGAGGCGCACGCTCGGCAGGCACGAACGCGCTGGCCAGGCTGAAGCTGTCACTGCCGGTACCACGTAGGCCCAGCACGCGCCAGCGATCCAGCAGTTGCACCTCGTTGATGGGGCAGAGGAAGGTTCGCTCTTCCTCTGAGGCGCCGTCGAGGGAGGCTGCGAGGCAGGCTCCGCCCACCCAGGTGGCGTGGTGGCAGCCGCTCAAAAAGCCCCAGGTGCCGGAAACGTCCCATCCCCCCGGCACCGCGTGAGCGGTGGCGGCCACCGGAGGACCCCAAGCGAGAACGCCGTCCGCGGGGCCGAACATCATCTTTGCCAGATCGCGTGGCAGGTAGGCGGCGATCATGGAGCAGCCGGACGTCTGACACACCACCCAGGCGGTGCTGGCATCAATTCTGGCCAACTGCTCGACCACCCGCACGAAGGTGGGTGGGTCCAGTTGCGGGCCATTCAGCCAGCCGGGCAGCAGCAGGCGAAAGAAGCCAGCGTTCGCGAGCTCCGCTGCCAGCGCTGGCGCCAAACGGCCGGTTGCCTCAGTTTCAGCGGCAGAGGCTTCGATCAGCGGCCCAAGTTCTTGAGCTCGCTGCAACGCGTCCACCGTCAGCGGGCTCGCCAGGAGAGCACGAGCAAGCCAGGCACAAACATGAGCGGGAGCATCGTATCGTAATTCGTGGGGCGCTCCGATCACCTGGCCCGGCAAGGGGTCGATCGAGAGCCGCGTATGGCGTTGCGGCGGAGTTCCAGGTTGACAGATCGCCCGCTAAAAGACTATAAAGCCGCTGCACCCCCAGTACGCGAATGAGCTACGGCCGCTTGGGCCGGGCAGGGAGAATGTCATGGCCATTGACGCCGCGGCCCCCGCGACAGTACCGGTTCCCGAGCCAAGCCTCACGCCGCAGGAGTTCATCCGCCGGGCCGATGCGTTGCGCCCCCTGTTGCGGGAGCAGCAGGACGCAGCCGACGAGCGCGGCTACTACTCGGAGGAAGTGCATCAGGCGTTTCTCAAGGCCGGCTTTTATCGCGCTCTGCAGCCGCGACGTTTTGGTGGCTACGCGTTTGATCTGCCGACCTTCTTCAAGATGGTTATTGCCGTCTCGCGCGGCTGCCCCTCCACCGGCTGGTGCATGTGCTTGTCGTCCGCGCACGTGCTGCAGATCGGCTCGTACTGGTCCGAGGAGGCACAGGCGGAGCTCATTGGCCCCAGTGGTGATTTTCGGGCGCCGCACCGCGCCGCGCCGGCGGGCACGGCCAAGCGGGTGGATGGGGGCTGGCTCATCAACGGTCTGTGGGACTACTGCTCCGGCGTGCCGTACTCCACCCACTTCATGGGTACCTGCATTGCCCAGGAGGAGGGACACTCCGGCCCGCCGCGCATGGTGGTGGCCATCGTGCCCAAGGGCGGCTACCGCATGCTGGATGACTGGGGCAACACCATCCTGGGCATGCGCGGCAGTGGCTCCAACAGCGTGGAGGTGAAGGATGCCTTCATCCCCAACCACTACGTTGAGGATTTCAACTGGATGATGCTGCCGAGCACCACTGGCACGCTCGGCACGCGGCTGCACGGGAACCCGCTGTACATCGGCTTCGTGGTGAGCTTTTACCACGCGGAGCTGGTGGCAATCATGGTCGGGGCCTCCAAGGCAGCGCTCGACGAGTACGAGCGCATCATCACTACTCGCAGCACCTTTGGGGCCCACCCCACCCCTCGTTTCCAGACGCAGGAGTACCAGCAAACGTTTGGCCTGGCCATGGGCATGGTGGATGCCGCCGAGGCGATTGTGCTGCACGCCAGCGAGCTGTACATGGAGTACGCGGCGCGCGCGACAGCGGGCAACGGACCCTTCACTCAGGAGGAGGACCTGCGGCTGTACGCGGCCATCCAGAATGCCGGCCGGCTGGCCTGGGAGGCGACGGAGCTGCTCTTTCGCACCGGAGGATCCAGCGCTGCCAAAAATGGGCAGCGGCTGCAGCGCTACTTCCGCGACCTGGCCGTCTACCGCGGCCACATGTCTGCACAGTTCCTGACCACGGCCCCTGGCCTGGCCCGGGTGCACTTCGGCCTGCCCAACCCGGCCTTTGGCGCTTGATGGGGCTACCGGCTCAAAGAAGCCGCACGCCCAGGGGCGCCGCCCTTATTCCTGGCCGGGGTGCTCGCGGCGCCGAGCGGCTTCTTCGGCGCGGATCACGTGCATGACGGCGTTAATGAGCGCCAGATGGGTGAAGGCCTGGGGGAAGTTGCCCAGGTGGCGGCCAGTCTTGGGTTCGATCTCCTCCGCGTACAGGCCCAGCGGGCTGGCGTAGGAGAGCAGCTTTTCGCACAGTTCGCGCGCGCGGTCGATGTAGCCAATCTCCACCAAAGCGGAGACGAGCCAGAAGGAGCAGATGGTGAACGCGCCCTCCTCGCCGCCGAGACCATCGTCAGTCTCCTCCGGCCGGTAGCGCAGCAGCAGGCCATCGACCGCCAGCCCATCGGCAATGGCCAGCACGGTGTTGACGATGCGCGGATCGCTGGCGGGCAGGAAGCGGAAGAGCGGCATCAGCAGCACGGAAGCGTCCAGCGCGGTTTTGGTGCCGTAGTGCTGGGTGAACACGCCGTGCTGATTGAGGGCGTGGCTGCAGACGTCCGCGTGGATCTCCGCGGCGGCGGCCTCCCAGGCAGTGGCGGAATCGAGCTCGCCCCGCAGCCGCGCCAGCCAGGCGCCCCGATCCGCGGCCACCCAGCACATCACTTTGGAGGAGGTGAAGTGCTTCGGTTCGCCGCGCACCTCCCAGATGCCGCGATCCGGCTCGCGCCAGCTGGCAATGGCCTTTTCCACCTGGCGCTTGAGGATGGGCCATACGCGCTCCGGCAGGTCCCCGCGCGAGCGCGTGTGCAGGTACACCGCGTCCAGCACGGCGCCCCACACGTCGTGCTGCTTTTGCGCGTACGCGGCGTTGCCGATGCGCACTGGCCGCGCGTATTCATAGCCGCTGAGGTGATCCAGCCGCAGCTCGTCCAGCTGACGCTCGCCACCCACGCCGTACAGCACCTGCAGATCGGCAGCCTCACTCACATCCGCTACAAAGTAGAAGAAGTCGTTGGCTTCGCGATCGAAGCCCATGGTGTAAAGCGCCCACAGAGTGAAGGCCGAATCGCGGATCCAGCTGTACCGGTAATCCCAGTTGCGCTCGCCGCCCAGGTGCTCTGGCAGCGAGGTGGTCGCGGCGGCCAGCAGTGCGCCTGTGGGAGCGTAGGCGAGGCCCTTCAGCACCAGGCAGCTGCGCTCCAGCATGGGTCGCCAGGCGTGATCGATGAAGTTGCCGCGGCCCAGCCAATCGCGCCAGTACTGCGCGGTTTGGTTCACTTTGAAGGCGGCGTCCTCGTAACACTCCGGCAGGGGTACTTCATCGTCCCAGGAGAGCGCCACGTAGGAGGTTTCGCCTTCGGTCAGGGTGCGCAGCGCGCTGGCGCGACGACCCTCGAAGCCCACCCGCATATCCGTCACCAGGCGCAGGCCGAGCTCCGCACCTGGCGCGCGGGCGGCGGCGTGGTTGTAGCCGTCACCATCGTACTGCCACACGGCGGGCGCACGGCCATAGTCGAACACGGGCTCGCACTCCAGCACCAGCTCCACGCTGCCGGCCACGCAGCGCACCAGTCGGATCAGCGTGTGCTCGGCATCGTAATCGGTGGGTGGGCGGCGGTGGTGCCGTGAGCGCTCCGTTTGGTGGTACCAGGGCCCAAGGCACAGCGCATCCGTGACGATCACCCAGCCGGTACGAGTGCGCCAGGTGGTTTCCAGCACCAGGGTGCCAGGCACGTATTGCCGGCTGGCCGGTACGGACACCTGGCTCGGGCACAGGCGAAACACGCCCGCGGACCGGTCCAGGATGGCGCCGAAGACGCTTGGGCTGTCCGGCCGGGGCAAGCACAGCCATTCGATGTTGCCGGTTGGCGCGATGAGCGCGTTGACGTGGCAATCGGAGATGAAGCCCAGGTTGGCGATGGGCGGGAAGGGGCTGCCGCCCGCGTTTTCCTGCGACCGGAACGCCTGCGTGGCCGCGCGGTGCCGCTCCTGGTGCATCTTGCGCGTGTGGCCGCTCTCCGCGGGCGCAGGCGCTCCGCTGGCACCACTCACGGGCGCGCCGTGCTCCACAGGTCCTGTCAGTGCATCGGTCGCGCTCGCACCCGTCGGCGCCGGCTGATGCGCCCCCTTTGTTTCCGCCACACAACCCCCTCGGGGCGAATTGTCCGGAGTGTACCATCGCGCGGCGAACAGCCGGCTTGCCTGGCGCGAGATGTGGCGGCGGCTGGCCGTGCG
Source organism: Chloroflexota bacterium (assembly GCA_050695655.1). Taxonomy (GTDB): domain Bacteria; phylum Chloroflexota; class JAJPGV01; order JAJPGV01; family JAJPGV01; genus DATKQD01. The sequence continues at coordinate 8,115 of JBOGTU010000065.1, forward strand.
CGCGGCCCTCTATAATGGCTTGGGGCTTGGCGCGACGCCGGCCCGCACCCTCCCGCGACGAAGGAACATGCGAATGAGAATTGTGGCGCTTCTGATTATTGCGCTTTCGGGCGCCTGCTTTGCCGGCGGGATCGTCTCAAACGCCGGCTGGCTGATTGCCGTGGGCCTGGTAGCCCTGGCCTCCACAGTCGTGCTGGGCCTCTACGGCAACAGCGGCCACACTGCCGAGCAGCACGCCACGCACTGATCGGTTCATCCCAGCTCTGCGCGACGCTGGCCGCCATCTTACTGTAAGCCGCCGAGCCGGGTGACCAAGCGCACCGCGCCTGGCTCGACAGGGTGCGCCTGGGCCGGTTAGTATTCGGCCAGCGCTGCTTGCGGAGGACCGGAGCGATGATGGAACTCAAGGGCATTGGGCACGTGAACCTGTACGTGGCGGACATGGAGCGCTCGCGCTGGTTCTATGGCGACGTGCTGGGCTTCAAGGTCGCGGAACAGGATCCGGATCATGGTGGCGTGTTCATGACGCTGGGCAGCAGCTTCCACACGCTGGACTTCGCGCCGCACCCGCACCCAGAGACGGCGCAGCGGCCGGTGCGGGGCCAGATTGGCCTCATCCACGTGGCCTTTCAGGTGGCGAGTTACGCGGCCCTGCGCGATGCTTACCGCACCCTGCTGGAGCATGGCATTGTCGTCAACCATGCCACCAACCACGAGAACCAGCGCAGCATCTACTTTCAGGATCCAGACGAGAACGGCCTGGAGATTTATTACGAGCTGCCCTATTCCCTGCAGCTGTTCCCCAACGGCCGGCATGACGTGGACGAACCGCTGGCTGTCAGCGCGCCGGGGGAGCCGTTGCCTGCCTGGCTGCTGGAAGAGTGGCCGCCGGCCGAGATGCGCGCCCGTATCGCTGCGCTGCGGCGGGCTGAGGATACCCAGCCGGCGCCGGCGAGGGGCGGTTGAACCGGCGGTTCGGCGCGGGCCTGGCTGGCGCCCGCGAGGGATCGGCGCAGCGACCACAGCCGAAGGAGGGCCGGTGGTGAGCACTCTCGTCGAGTCGCCGCTGCCAACAGATTCCCGCTTCGTAGAAGCGGAACTGAAGTATCGCAACCCGGCCACGCCACCGGCCGGCAACGCCGCGCTCACCAGCTCCACCGCGCCAAACCGCTACGATGCCCGCCGCGTGCGCATTTACGATGCGCGCCCCTACACCGCCAGTCTTGACCTGGAGCGAAATGGATTTGTGCTGGTGCAGCATTCGACCCAGGTGACCGACTTTTTCGATGACGCGCAGGTGCGCGGCGTATACCGGCCGGAGATCGAACGCCTGGTGGCGGGCCTCACTGGGGCGGAGCGCGTGCTCACCTTTCGCTGGAAGTGGCGCCACAGTGGCGAAAAGGTGGACCAACGCCAAGAGGACCCGGCGCAGGGTGTGCACATCGACTACGACCTGGAAACCATCCGCCACTTTGTTCGCGCCATCGCTGGGGAAGCCGACGCTGCTCGGTTGCTGAGGATGCGCCTCGTGCTCATCAACGTGTGGCGCCCGCTGGTCCCGGTAGAGTGCAAGCCCCTGGCGCTGTGCGACGCCGCCACCATGAGCGCGGCGGATCAGCACTTGGCCATCATCCGCGACCGATCGGACGAGATGCCAGGTGTGCCGATGGCTGGCTACAACCCCAGCTTCAACCCCGCGCACCACTGGTACTACTTCCCACGCATGGTGCCCGGCGAAGCGCTGGTGTTCAAGCTGTGCGACTCCGACAGCGCCCGCGTGCAGTTCACGGCCCATTCCACGATCGACGATCCAACCAGCCTGCCCGGCGCGGCGCCACGACAGAGCTTCGAGATCCGGACCATCGCGGCGATACCCAACTAGTGGGTCACTTCTCTAAACCGTAACAGTAAGGAGCTGTCGGGGGTCTTTCCTCGTAGATGCTCCAGGTAAAGGAGCAT
>JBOGTU010000066.1:0-10122 GCA_050695655.1 Chloroflexota bacterium
TCGTTCAGCTCAGCGCAGTGCATGCCGCCCGCTCCTCGCTCCACATCGCTCGCAGGTCCATGGCCAGCCGTTCCTTTCCGCGCCGCAGGTGGCTCTTCACGGTGTTGAGGGGAAGCTGCATCACCTCGGCAATATCTTCATAGCGCAAATCCTCGAAGTAGTGCAAGGTCAGGGCCACTCGTTGTGCCGCCGGCAGCAGCGCCAGGGCCGCGCGCACCTCCTCGGCGCGCTCCACCGTCACCGCTCGGCGCTCCGGTTGGTTCCACGGATCCTTGTCCCTGGGTTGAAAGGCCGGCTGATCTTCCGGGCCGTCCTGGTCGAGCGAGGCCACGGGCTTGCCGCGCCGCCGCAGCTCGTCCAGGCAGATGTTCGTGGTCAGCCGGTAGAGCCAGCTGCTGAACTTCGTTTCGCCGCGAAAGGTGCCCAGGGAGCGAAACACGCGAATAAATGCTTCCTGGGTCATATCCGCCGCGTCGGCCGGGTTCACCATGACGCTCCGGGCGATGCTGAACACATAGCTCTGGTAGCCCTCCACCAGGGCCAGCAGCGCCCCAGCTTCTCCTGCCTGGGCGCGCCGCACCACGTCAGCGCCGGGTTCGGTCATCCACCACGCGCATCGCTCTGGATGATGACGTGACGCAGCCGCGAAAAGTTGCGGCGCGTACCATCGCGTGAGTGGTCGAACCCGGCAGCGAGCCCAACAACACGCGGGCCAAGGACAAACCGATGGTGCTGCGCCGCGTGCTGGGGGTGGGCTGCATGGGACTGATTGGCGCGGAGGCCATCACCATTGGCGCGCTGCAGCTGGCTTCCCTGCTGCGCAAGGCACGGCGCGATCCACCCGGCCCGCGGACTCTACCGGCCCCAGTGCAGCTGGGCGCGGATCGCCTGTGCCTGCACACCAGCGGCGAAACGCTGTACCAGGATATGGTCGCCGCCATCGAAGGGGCACAAGAGTCCGTGTTCCTGGAAACCTTCACCTGGAAGCCGGATACCTGGGGCCAGCGCTTCAAAGATGCCGTGGTGAGCAAAGCGCGGTCCGGTGTGGACGTCTACGTGATCTACGACCACTTCGGCAACCTGGTGGTGCCCGCCTGGTTCAAAGAGTTCGCGCCCGAGGTGCACGTGCTGGCCTATCGCGGCATAACACGGCCGTGGCACGCGCTGGACCCGCGGCGCTACACGCTGGACCACCGCAAGCTGCTGACTGTGGATGGGCACACCGGATTCATTGGCGGCTACAACCTGGGCAGCCTGTACGCCGAGCACTGGAGCGACACGCACCTGCGGGTGGATGGCCCCACGGCCGGCGAGCTGGCCGATGCCTTCGCCAGCTTTTGGGACAGCCACTCCCCGCCGGAGAGCCACATCGGCCGCCGCTACCGCCGCCGGTTCAACCCCATCCTCCACGTCGAGAGCACCAACGCCCTTCATCTCACCTTCCCCATCCGCGATATGTACGTGGATGCCATCGACCGCGCGGAGCATCACATCTGCCTTTGCAATGCCTATTTCGTGCCGGACCGCACCCTCGTGGAGGCTCTCACGGCCGCCGCGCGCCGGGGCGTGCAGGTGCGGCTGCTGGTGCCCTGGGTGTCCAACCACGTGGTTGTGGACTGGCTCAGCCGCACCTACTTCACCGAGCTGCTGGAGGCTGGGGTGCGCGTGTTCCGCTATCGCAGCATGCTGCACGCCAAAACCTGCACGGTCGATGGCGTGTGGGCCACCGTCGGCACTGCCAACCTGGATCGGCTGAGTTCCGTGGGCAACTACGAAATCAACCTCGAAATCTACAGCGAGGAACTGGCCCGCGAGATGGAGCGCATCTTTGAAGCGGACCTGCGCTGGGCCGAGGAGGTGGACCAGCAGGGCTGGGCTGCACGCCCCTGGCTGGCCAAAGTCGGCGAAACCGCCGTGGCACCCCTGCGCACGTTCTTGTAACCGGATTCTGCACAATCCAACTTCGGCCGTCCGAAACCTCGCGCCCGCTCGAGCGCTTGCCATACTTTGCGCGTGGAAGAGGTGTCCGTTGTGAGCTGCAACATCCACAAGGGCTTTGGCTTCGGCAACTTGCGCTTCACCTTGCCACGCATCAAGCAGGCGCTGATAGCCTGGGCGCCGGATGTCGTGTGCCTCCAGGAGGTGCAGGGGCTGCAGCAGTCGAGATGGCAGCTCCCAGCCCGCTGGGGCTGGGAGTCCCAGGTGGCCTACCTGGCCAGCGATCTCTTCCCCTTCGTGGCGTATGAACCAAACGTTCAGCGTGCCCGGAGCCACCATGGCAATGCCATCCTCACGCGGCTGCCGCTGCAGCGCTGCCGCAACGTCGATCTCAGCCTCAGCCGCTGGGAGCACCGCGGCCTGCTGCACGCCGTGCTGGAGCTGCCAGCCACGCCCGCGCCGCTGCATGTCATATCCACGCACCTCAACCTGCGCAACGGCCACCGCAAACGGCAGCTGGAGCTCATCCGCGGCTACCTGGAGGCCGAGGTTCCGGCCGGCGACCCCGTCATTCTCGCCGGCGACTTCAACGACTGGCGCCGCCGCGCCGCCGCCGGCCTCGCGGCCGACCTCAGCGAGGCCTTCGTCGCCTTGCACGGCCAGCCCGCGCGCACCTTCCCCAGCTTCTTCCCGGTCCTCAGGCTGGACCGCGTGTTCGCGCGGAACCTCGAACCCGTGCACGCCATGCAGCACCCCCGCCACGCTTCCGCCTCATTTTCGGACCACGCCGCGCTGGCCGTTCGCCTGCGCCTGCCCGAAACGCCCGCTTCCGCGCTCAAGCGTGTTGAGTGGGCGAGCCAGGCCGGTGGACATGCGCAGCCGTTGTAACCGTTTCCGCGCGATAGCCACGCGGCCTGGGGGCCGGTGTCGATCAGCGCGCTTGCTGGAGTTCCACCAGGTTGCCGGCTGGGTCGTGGACGAAGAGCTGGAGCCCTCGGCCCGGTAGAACCTGCTCATCGAAGGCGATGCCCTCTGCCTGGAGGGTCCGCTTTGCCTCCTCCACATCCTCCACAGCCAGCGCAAAGTGATCGCCAATGGGCTTGCCGGAAGGCGTGGTATTGACGGACTCGCCAATGGGCGTGTGCAGTTGCGAGCCATCGGCTGTATTCCACCAGATGACGCGACGCTGCTCGAACGGCATGCTGGGATCGCGCTGCAGGCCCAGCACCCGGCCGTAAAAGTCTGCTGCCTGGTCCTGGCTCTGCAGGCGGATATTGGCGTGGTGCACCTTTAACACTTTGATAGCCATAGCCTTACCAGTGTACGCGGGCATCACTGTTAAGGCGCGGATCAGCGCGGTCGAACAGGGGGAGGTGCAGCAGCGCCAGCAGGCGATCGGCCAGCTCGCGCAGCAGCACCGCCAACGGCTGGAGCCAGGTGAGCAGCAGCAGCCCAACGAGCAGGCCAATGACCGCGCCGGCCAGCACATCCGTCGGATAGTGATCGCCCACGTACACCCGGCCGTAGCTCAGGACCACGGCCGCCGCCATGAACAACGCACCCAGGCGGCGATGACTGGCCAGCAGTACGATCGCGATGGCAAAGGCAGCCGCGGCGTGGTCGCTCGGAAAAGAGGCATCGGCGCTGTGGCGCAGCAGCAGGTGGACGGTGCCCGGGTGGGAAATGAAGGGCCGCGGCCGGGTCCAGATCAGGCTCACCACCAGGTTCACCAGCAGCGCGCCACCCGAAGCGAGCAGCGCAGCCAGGGCATTCGTGCGCTCCTGGGGCCAGCCGGCCAACCAGGCCACTCCGAACCACAGCAACACCAGCGCAATGAACAGCGGCTCGCCCCAGGCCGCCGCGGCGTACATCACCTTATCCAGCACGGCATGCGTTCCGGCGGGGCCGTTGATCCACTGTTCAATCCGGTAGTCGAGGCTCATCGCCGCCAAAGCCTACTCTCTGGCCGTGAGTCGTGTGAGCGCCGTCTCATGACGGGCCGGCGCGGGCCGCGGGGTTACCGCTCAGGCGGCGGCAATTGGGCGCGGGTCGGGCACGTAGATGCCCGCGGCGACCCAGGACTCGAAAGCCGCCAGGGGCAGCGGGCGAGCCATGTAGTAGCCCTGGGCGAGGTCGCAGCCCAGCGCATCCAGCCGGCCCCACGCTTCCGGGGTCTCCACCCCTTCGGCGGTCACCTTCAGGTCCAGGCTATGCCCGAGATCGATCGTGGAGCGCACGATCACCAGGTCGTTCTCGCTGGCAGTCATGTCGTGCACGAACGACTTGTCGATCTTCAGCTCGCGGACGGGGAGCCGCTTGAGATAAGCCAGCGAGGAATAGCCGGTGCCGAAATCGTCGATGCTGAGCTGCACTCCCATGTTGCTCAGCCGCGTCACCACGTCCAGGGTGCGCGTGGCATTGGTCATAAGCACGGTCTCGGTGATCTCCGCCTGGAGGGCACCGGGCGGCAGGTGAAAGCCTTGCAGCAGCTCCTCCAGCATGTCCGGCAGGTGTGGATCGTGCAGATTTCGCATAGAAAGATTGAAGGCGACAGTCAATTCCAGGCCGCGCCGGTGCCACTCGCGCCACTGCTGCAGCGCAGTTTCCACCACCCAGCGGCTGAGGGGTTTGATGAGGCCCGTCTGCTCCGCCAGCGGGATGAAGGCATCCGGCACCACCAGCCCCTGCTCGGGGTGGTTCCAGCGCACCAGCGCCTCCACGCCCTTCAGCTCGCGGGTCCGCAGGCTCACTTTGGGCTGGTAGTACAGCTCCAGCTCGCCCAGCGCGATGCCATCCCGCAGCTGCGCGCTCAGCTTCAGCCGGCTGGCGCTGGCCTCCTCCTGGTCGGTGCCGTGCACGCTGTAGCCATCGCCCTCGCGCTTCGCCGCGTACATAGCGACATCCGCCCGGCGCAGCAGCGTATTCACGTCCTCCCCATGGTCCGGGTGCACAACCACACCGATGCTGCCTGCCACGCGCAGATTCTGCTGCTCGATGATGAACGGCTCGTCCAGCGCCTTGAGAATCTTGACCGCGGCCAGCTTGGCGTCCTCAATCTCCAGGCAGGAGGTAAGGATCACGGCGAACTCGTCGCCCCCCAGCCGCGCCACCGTGTCCGACTCCCGCAGTGCATGCTGCAGGCGGTCGCCCACTTCCTTGAGCAACAGGTCGCCGTAATGGTGCCCAAAGGCGTCATTCACATCTTTGAAGCGATCGAGATCGATCAGCAGCACCGCGATGCGCCGGTTTTCGCGGCGCGCGCTGAACACCGCCTGCTGCAGCCGGTCCTGCAGCAGGGTGCGGTTGGGCAGGCCGGTCAGCGCATCATGCAACGCCTGGTGCGTCAGCGCCTCGGCCGCCAGCCGCCGTTCGGTGACGTCCTTCAGCATCACTACGGCGCCATCGAAGGCGCCATTCGCCGCGGGCAGGCGGGTGCAGGAGCTGGTGACCCAGATGTCGCGCCCATCGTCGCGGCGCAGCCGCAGGTCCAACTCAAGCGCTGCACCCTGGTGAATCTGCCCCCGGCGCAGCTCCCACTCCTCACGGTCGTTGGGGTCGATGAGCGTGGCAAAAGGCAGGCCCATCAGCTGCTCGCAGGGGTAGCCGAGCATGTCCGGTGCGCGGCGATTGGCGAAGCTGATGCACCAGCCGGCATCGACCAGCAGAATAGTGTCGTGCGCGGCGTCCACAATGGTGCGATAGCGCTCCTCGCTATCGGCCAGCGCCTCCTCGGCCAGCCGCCGCGCGGCACGCTCGGCCGCATCGCGCAGCTCACGCTCAATGGCCGGCGCCAGCCGGGGCAGATTGCCCTTCATCACATAATCGTGCGCGCCCGCCTTCATGAAGGCCACGGCGGTTTCCTCGCCGATAGCGCCGGAGACCACCACAAAGGGCAGGTCCAGACCACACTCCTTCACCACCTTCAGTGCGTTGGTGGCATCGAAGCTGGGCAAGTTGAAGTCCGCCAGGATCACGTCCCACGACCCATCTCGCAGGGCCTCCATCATCTCCGGTCGCGTCTGCACGCGCCGGCACTGGGGTGCGTAGCCTGCCTCCCGCAGCGCGATGAGGATCAGCTCCGCATCATCTTCCTGGTCCTCCACCAGGAGCACGCGCAGCGGCAGAAGGGTCACGCGTCCTGCGCGCTCGGGGGTTCGTTGAGCAGCAGCCAGAAGAGCCCCAGCTGCCGCACGGCGTTGGTGAATTCCACGAAATCCACCGGCTTTCGCACATAGCTGTTGGCCCCCAGGCGGTAGCCATTGAGAATGTCCTCCTCTTCTTTGGAAGAGGTCAGGATGACCACAGGCAGCAGGCTGGTGCTGTGCTCGGCGCGCATGCGGCGCAGCACCTCCAACCCATCCACCTTGGGCAGCTTGAGGTCCAGCAGCGTCACTTGCGGCACAAGGCGCCGGTCGCGCTGCTCGTACGCCCCGCGCGCGAACAGCCAGTCCAGCGCTTCGGCGCCATCGTGCGTGACGACGATCTGGTTGGTGACGTTGTGCTGCCGGAGCGCGCGCATCGTCAACTCCTCATCGTCCGGATTGTCCTCCACCAGCAGGATCACCTTGTCCGCCATGTTGCCCCTTCCTGTGCCTTAAGGACCGCCTGGTGCCCCGCCACCGGGGACAATGTACATCGCCGGCTTCAGATCGCCGCTTCAGATCGAAAAGTAGATGCAGGCTCCCTGCTCGGGTACCCCCTCCGCCCACACCCTCCCGCCATGCCGGAGGATGACTCTCTGCACGGTGGCCAAGCCAATGCCCGTGCCCTCGAACTCAGTCATCCCATGCAGGCGCTGAAATGGGCCAAACAGCTTGTGCGCGTAGTTCATGTCGAAGCCTGCTCCGTCATCACGTACAAAAAACGTACGCTGCCCGTCGATCTCTTGAGCCCCCAATTCAATGTGCGCCGTCGCGTGCTTGGAGCTGAACTTCCAGGCGTTGGCCAGCAGATTCACCAGCACGATGCGCATGAGCTGGGGGTCGCCATGCAGCTCCAGGCCATCGGCAACATCGAATGTCACCGCGCGCTCTGGCCCGCTGAGGCGCAGGTCGTCGATGGCCGACCAGGCGATCTCGGTCAGGTTCACCGGCTGGCGCCGCATCTCCACACGGGTCACACGCGAGAGCTGCAGCAGGTCGTCGATCAGCTGGGCCATGCGCTGGCTGCCGGCTCGCACCCGGTGCAGGTAGCCGCGGCCGTCGTCGTCCAGCCGGTCGCCATACTCCTCCAACAACACGTGGCAGAAGCCATCCATGCTGCGCAGCGGAGAGCGCAAATCGTGTGAAACGGAGTAGCTGAAGGCCTCCAGCTCGCGGTTGGCCGCTTCCAGCTCCTCAGTGCGCTCCAGCACGCGCTGCTCGAGCTCCGTATTGAAGCGCTGCAGCCGTACCTCCAGCTCCTTGCGGGCGGTGATGTCGCGAAACGCCAGCACCAGCCCTGTGACGGCGTCTCCTTCGATGATGGCGGAGGCGCTGAGGGCCACGGAGAGCATGCTGCCGTTGGCGCGGTAGAAGTCGTCGTCCTCCACGTGGGCCGCGGCGCCCTCGCTCAGCACCTCACCCAGGAGGCACGGCTCCCCGTCACTGGTATGCCGGTGAACCACTCCGTGCAAGTCCTGGCCCAGAAGCTCGCGCTCCTCCAGCCCCAGCAGCTTCTGGGCAGCGGGGTTGGCGAAGGTGATGATGCCGCGCGCGTTGGTGGCACACACGCCTTCTGCCAGCGAGATGCTGATCGCCTCGGCCTCAGCGCGGCGGCGGTCCGCTTCCACGTACAGCCGGGCCATTTCCAGGGCCGGCGCCACCTGCGCGGCAAAAAGCGAAAGCAGCTCCACCTGGCGACCATCAAAGGGGCGTTGCTGGTAGTTATGCACAATCAGTGTGCCGATGGGCCGGTCGTTGACGAGCAGCGGCACGCCCATGGCCGATTTGGCGCCGCTGCTGGCCATGGTGCGGCGGGCGAACTCCCAACTCTGGTAATCGTCCACAACTACCGGCTGGCGCTGCACAAACACCTGGCCCACGATGGACTCGCCCAACCGGCTGTCCTGCTTGGCCGAAGCTGTGGCGCCTGGGTCGTGCCGAGCGACGATGCGCAGCACCTCGGCCTGCTCATCCCACATCCACACATAGGCGGCATCGGCCTGCAGCAGGGGAGCGGCGCGGTTCACCGCCAGCTGCGCAATGCGCACGGGATCCAGCGCTTCACCAACCGCGCCGGCAATCTCGAGCAGGGCTTCCAGCGCGCGCGCCTCAATGGCATTGCCCAACCCAACGTAAGGCCGGTGTGCCATGGTCGCGTCGCCTCCTGACCATTGACTGAAATGCGAGGTGAGATACGAAACCACCGTCACCATACGCCACATGGCGGCCACTCGCCGAGGAAGCGGCCTGGTATGACCTGTCCGGGTACCTACCGCGGTACTATGCGCCGCTCCCCCGAAACTCCTACTCCTACTCTTTGCGCGGTGGGTGAAGGCGAGCGCGTCCACAAGTTGGCCGGAAACGATACCCCAGCCCGCCCAACGAGAATGGCCGACCTGTTCCGCCGGCATCCCCTCAAAACGCGGCACGGCCGCTCGGGGAAGCAGTCTTAGGGCCAAGCTGCGGGGCGCGGCGTTGGCCGGACATGCCGGCGGCCGCCGTCCCTACCCTGGCCAGCGATCAACCAGGGCGGCCTATGCTTTAATCGTGCCTGCTCGACGGTGTGCGCTGTGGCGCGCGCCGCACTTACCCAGCCAGGAGATACACCAGCCATGAACAGCCGTGTTGCCGCCGCCGAGGCGTACGTGCAATCGCTCAAGACGGGCGAGCCTTCGGCAGCCGAACGTGCAGCCAAACATCTGGCACCGGACGCCGTCCTTTCCACAGGACGCGAAGAGGTGAAGGGGCGCGACGAGGTGCTCAAGCGCGTTACCGGCCAGTGGCCCTTCACTCCCGTGCTCATCCATGGCGGCTGGTCCGACCCCATCCCGGAGGGCGACCAGCTCAAGGTCCACGCGGACTTTCCCGCGCTGGGCGCCGCTCCCGCTGCCATGAACCTGACCTTCAGCTTCAACGGCAGCGACCAGATCAGCCGGGTAGATCAACAAACGGTCATGAACCCGCCGGGCCAGCCAACGGAGGCTCTGCCGGATTTCGTGCGTGGCATCGTGAACGCGGCCCTGGCCAACGGCACGCCCCTGTGCGTGGCCTATGTTGATGAGAACGGGCAGCCAGTGCTTTCGCTGCGCGGCAGCACGGTGGTGTTCAACAACCATCAGCTGGCCATCTGGGTGCGCAACGCCGCCGGCGGCATCGTGAAAGCCATGGACAGCAACCCCCGCCTGTCACTCCTGTACCGCGACAGCAAAACCCGCACGACGCTCATCTTCCAGGGGCGCGGCCACGTCGCCACCGATGAGGAGACACGCAACCGGCTGTATGAAATGACGCCTGAGGTGGAGCAGAATCACGATCCCTCGCGCAAAGGCGCCGCGCTCGTCATCGACGTAGTGAAGGCGCAGGGCGGTGGCCCGCGTGGCGGCGTTCGCGTGGAGCGCACCGCTTAGCAGTTAGCGCAACACGCCATACATGGCGACCGACCAACCCACTCTCGCTGCCGCCAGCTTGCCTCGCGGCAGCGGGACGGCGAGCTACCATCGGAGGCAACGAGCGGTGGCGCTGGACGCCATCCCTTTGAGGAGCTTCATTTCTATGTCAACCAACAGCCCTTTCACCGGCATCAACCACCTGGCCCTGGTGACGGACGACATGGACCGGACCGTGCGTTTCTACAGGGACGTGTTGGGCTGCAAGCTCGTGGCCACTATTGGCAACGCGCACTTCCGCCACTACTTCTTCTCTATGGGCAACCGCAACACGCTGGCTTTCTTCGAATTTCCCAACAACCACTTGGTCCCCAGCAAGCCCGCTGGCCTGCGCGCCTATGACGGTCGCCAGTTCGACCATCTCTCCTTTAACATCGACGAGTACGAAGACTTCCTGGCGTTGCAGGCACGATTGCGCGCCGCGGGCGTGGAGGTGACGCGCGTGGTCGACCACGACTTCATCCACTCCATCTACTTCGATGATCCCAACGGCATTTCGCTGGAGGCTTCAGTGTGGATGATGGACCCGGAGACCGATCACTACGATGGCGACCCCAACCCCGTGGCGGCCGTCACCGAGAGCGCCATGTCCGGCC
>JBOGTU010000067.1:0-2470 GCA_050695655.1 Chloroflexota bacterium
CGTCGAGGGTCCCGGCTTCCAGGGCTGAGATCATGGCCTGCGGATCCTTGAAAATCTGCATTCTCACCCCGTCCAGGTAGGGCAGGCCGCTGCGCCAGAAGCTGGTGTGCTTGGCGATGCTGATGTGATCGCCCTGCACCCACTCGACGAACTTGAACGCACCGGTGCCGACGATCTTGGTCTTGGCATCCGGACCCTGCGCCGTGACCGGGTCCTGGATGAGCGCCAGCGCCAAGAAATCCCACACGCCCGGGTATGGCGTGTCCGAATTGATCACCAGCGTGTACTTGTCCGGTGTGTCAATAGTTGTGATCTGCGCGGCTTGTGCCGGCAAGCCGGTGATGGCGACCGCTGGGTCCGTCTTGATGCGCGTGTAGTTCCACTTGACGTCATCCGCCGTCATTTCGCGACCGGTGTGGAACTGCACGCCCTTGCGCAGGCTGAGCTTGATCTGGCGTAGGTCGGTGGCCGCGTCCCAGCTCTCCGCGAGCGACGGCTGCGGGTTCAGCTTTTCGTCGTACACAATCAGCCTGTCGAACATAGGCGTGATGACGTCGCCGAAGATGCCTGCGATGTGCGGATCGAGGGCGCGTGGATCGCCCAGGACACCCATGCGCAGCGTGCCACCGGCGCGCGGCGCGGCACCGCTTGAGACCGGCTTGGCCGTGGCCGACGCGCTGCCCCCCGAGGGCGCCCCAGCGGGTGTGGCAGACGATGCCGGTACGGCGCTGGCGGCGATGCCACCGCCACAGGCGGCCAGCAATGCCGTGGCCGCGGTTGAGGCGAGGGCCAGCAGCGCTCGGCGGCGCGTCAGGAATAGCTGCATCAGTTCACTCCTCGGGCTTTCCAAGCAGCCTAAGCCCGCGCCTCGGCTTTGGCAAATGGATACTCCATATACCCACCATGGTCCAAGCGAATGGTCCGGACGCCTAGATCTATTCAGCGGATGGCTGATATGCGCCACATGTATTTGCCCTCTCCAGGTGAGTCGAGTAGCATGCCACGACATGGCTAAACCGTTTGTCATCGCCCTGGAAGAGCATTACTCGGTGTGACCACCGGCCAGCGCATCGTTGGGCGGACGGGCGGCACAGTCGGCGGGCCGTTTGCGCAACTGGCGCTGCTGAATGACGTCGATGGGGGCCGCCTTGCGTCCATGGATGAGGCGGGGGTCGACGGTCCAAGTATTGTCGCACATGTCCACGGCGCTGCAGCAGGTAGACGCGGCGTTGGCCATCGACCTGGCATTCGAAACCAACGACCGCCTCAAGCAGACGATCGACCGTCACCCCCAGCGCTTCTCCGGATTCGCCTGCTTGCCGTGCAAGAGTTTATTTGTGCCAGTTTTAAGCATGGAGGGTATCGGGTTCCTGCCGCTGTTGCCTTGCGAGCCACGGCACGCGGCCAGTGGCGCAACACCTCAAGGAGAGCCATCGTGGGAATCCGGCAACTGCTACTCCAGAGAGGGCAACACGAAGGAAACGACAGCATCGAATAGGTCCAGGTCGACGTGTGCCGGCGTGTGTTTGGTAAGAGTTGCGGTTGGGATCGGCCGCTACGAACCCGTGCGCAGGCCGGGTCACATCGTCGTTTATCCGGGGGCAAATACGTCTCTGGACTCGGGTCACCATGCGACTGCCACTGCCTCCCGCGCGGCTTGTTACCGCGAAGCCGGCCGGAGGTCTGAATCGGCACCTGCTGCTTGAGCAGCGTGCCTGGCTTGGTCGTGCTCAGCCCACGCCGCTTCGTCTGACGCCGCGAGCTGGCCAAGCGACGGTCGATGGTGGCCGCGCTCATCCCCAACAGGGCGGCGCGTTCGGCCGGGCCCAGTCGCAGCACGCCCGTGGCTTCCAGGGCCGGCACCGTCTCGGCCAGCGCGCCTTGCAAGCGCTTGCCGCGGATCCAGTTGAGCGCCTCGGCTACCTTGCGCACCGCCTGCGTGACGGCCAACCCGTAGCGCGGCGGCCGACCCCTCCGCCGCGGCTTCGGGCGCGGTGGCCCGTGCCGCAAGAGTTGGCTCGCGTACTTCGGGTGGTAGCCCGTCGTCTCGGCAAACTCGCGCAGCATGCGCCCACGTTCACTCTTGGCTGCCTTCACATAGCGGCTCTGCAGCCGTGCCGCCAGCTCGTGTTTACTGCTCCGTCGCACCTTCATACTCTCGCTCCTTCGGTCAGCTGAGTTTTGAGGCGACGTTTCTGCGTTGGTCAGATTCTTTTTGAGGCGATGCGCAGGTCCCGGAGCCGAGAGGTGAGGCTATAAGCTTGCTGTCCCCAGATCCGCCGTCGAGCGGGGTCGCCAGCGGCTGTTCGTCTCCGAGGCCGTGCGCTGATTCATGTGCCCAGCATCCCCTGCTGAGGCTAAGGCTTCAGCCCATCTGCGGCTTAGCGGCCAGCTTCCTGGCCTGGGTTCCAGTTGGCCAGGGCCTGGCGCAGCGTGGAGAGGGGGATCGGGCCGTAGCGCAGCACTTCGT
>JBOGTU010000068.1:0-8410 GCA_050695655.1 Chloroflexota bacterium
GCGCTGCGCTGCGTGGACGCGGCGCTCGTGTTCGATGAAACCACCGCCACTGCGCTCATCGAGCGGCTGCGGCCCGACATTTACGCCAAAGGCGGAGATTACGCGACGAAGGAGCTGGCTGAAGCGGATGCGGCGCGCCGCCTCGGGGCACAGGTACGGCTGCTGCCGGAGGTGCCTGGCCGCTCAACCAGCAGCCTCATCGAGGTGATCCGACAGCGGTTTTGCCCCTGAAGCGAGAGCCACCGCGCGGCGGTGTCGCCGGCGCGGCCGCGCTCGTTCTTACGGGCCAGCTCACCGGCCGGCTGCTCGGCTTTGTTCAGGAGTCGATCACCGCGGCGCTGTTCGGCCAGGGCGGTGGGACCGATGCCTTCTTCGCCGCCGAGCGCATCTCCCAGCAGGTGTACGACCTCCTGGTGGGCAGCACCATCACCGCCGCGCTGGTGCCGATCTTCTCGCAGCACGCGGACGATCCCGATCGCTCCACCTTCTGGCACCTGGCGCGCGTGATCCTCACGTTCGGCGCACTGCTCATGATCGTGCTGGCGGTGCTGACGGTGATCTTTGCGCGGCAGGTGGTGAGCGTGGTGGTGCAGTTCCACGATCCCGCTACCGAGCAGTTGGCCGTATCGCTCGCGCGAATCGTCATGCCGTCGTTCCTCTTTCTGGGGCTGTCCGGCATCGTGGCGTCGTTGCTCAACTCCATGCGCATCTTCGTCTACTCCGCCTTCGTGGGGGCGGCCATGAACGCGACCATCGTCACCATCGCACTGGTATTCCACGGGCCGCTGGGTGTGGCGTCGCTGGCGGTGGGCATGCTGGTGGGATCGGTGCTGATGGTGGGCATCCAGCTGCCTGCGCTCCTCCGCGCGGGCATGCGCTTTCGGCCCTCGCTCGACCTGCGCCACCCGGAAGTGCGCCGCATGGGCCGACTGTACCTGCCGGTGGCGCTGGGGATGATCG
This sequence comes from Chloroflexota bacterium, assembly GCA_050695655.1. Taxonomy (GTDB): domain Bacteria; phylum Chloroflexota; class JAJPGV01; order JAJPGV01; family JAJPGV01; genus DATKQD01. The sequence goes on from JBOGTU010000068.1 coordinate 961, forward strand.
CCACCATTGTGCAGGCGATTGTGGACAGCAACCTGGCCTCGCGTACAGGTGAGGGAAGCATTTCCGCTATGCAGTACGCCACCAAAATCATCCAGCTGCCGCTGGGGCTCATTGCGATCGCCCTGGGCACCGCTATTCTGCCAACGCTCTCCCGCCATGCCCTCGACCCGGATCTGGCGGCGTACAAAGCCGTGCTCAGCCGCGGCCTCAAGCTGGCGCTGGCACTCATCCTGCCCATGGCGGCGCTGGTGCTGGTGCTGAACAACCAGGTGCTGGCGCTGGTGTATCAGCATGGCCGCTACACCTCCACCGACCGGCAGCTCACCTCGCTGGCACTGTACCTGTACACGCCCGAGCTGCCCTTCGCAGCGGTGGACACGCTGCTGATCGCCGCCTTCTACGCAATGAAGAATACGCTCGTGCCGGCCCTCATAGGGGTATTGGGCGTGGGCGTCTACCTGGTGATCGCCCTCAGCCTGGTGGGGCGCTACGGCATGCCCGCGTTGGTAATCGCCAATACCGCCAAGGACTCCATGCATGGCGTGGTGCTCATGGTGCTGCTGTGGCGGAGCGTGCGCGGCCTGGCTGGGCAGGGGCTGGCAACGTCCACGGGCAAGGTGCTGCTGGCCACGGCAGCAACGGGGCTGGTCGCGCTGATCGCCGCCCAGGCCATGGGCGGTTACGCCGGCCTTGCCTCGCTGCGCGGCCAGCTGATCGATCTGGCCGTGCCAGCGGGGCTGGGCGGCCTGACCTACCTGGCCTGCGCCACCGCCCTGGGGGTAGACGAGGTGCGGCTGGGATGGCGAGTGCTACTGTCTCGCGTGAGAGCATAAATGCAGGTGAACGCCAACACCGCCGTTCAGGTACGCGGCGGGACCAGGCCCCTGGTCGCGCTGGTCTCCGCGATTCGGCCGAAGCAGTGGACCAAGAACCTCATCGTCTTCGGGCCGCTGGTGTTCGCTTACGACCTGCTCTCGCCACGCCTGCTGGCCCGGGTTGTCGTGGCCTTCGCGGCCTTTTGCCTCATCTCCAGCTCCACCTACGTGGTGAACGACCTGTTCGATGCCGAGAGCGATCGCCAGCACCCCACCAAACGGTCGCGGCCCATCGCCTCGGGCGCCCTCGGCACGTCGCGCGCGGTGGTGCTGGCCACGGTGCTGGGGGTCGCCGGGCTGGCGCTGGGAGCAGCGGCCGGCGCGCCGGTGTTGCTGGCCGCCGCGGCCTACCTGGTGCTGATGGTGAGCTACTCCGCGCTGCTGAAGCAACTGGTGGTGCTGGACGTGTTCTGCATTGCCGGCGGATTCATCCTGCGCGCGGTGTCAGGGGCGCTCGCCATCCACGTTGTCATCTCGCCCTGGCTGTACCTTTGCACGGCGCTGCTGGCGCTGTTTCTGGCGCTGAGCAAACGGCAGAACGAGCTGCTGGTGCTGCGCGAGGGCGCCGGCAGCCATCGCCGCAGCCTGGATGAGTACTCGCCCGAGATGCTGGAGCAGATGACCTCCATCGTCACCGCGTGCACCATCATGGCTTACGCGCTGTACACCTTTTCCGCCAAGTCCCTGCCGGCCGACCGTTCCATGATGCTCACCATCCCCTTCGTCCTCTACGGCATCTTCCGCTACTACTACCTGGTGCACCGCCGCAACCTGGGTGGCGCCCCGGAGCTGGTGCTCCTGCACGACCTTCCGCTGATGCTGGACGTGATCCTCTGGGCCGCCACAGCCATCGGCGTGCTCTACTGGAAGTAGCCCGCGCCGACGGCGTGCTGGCAGTCATAATCAGGAGTGCCTATGACGTCCACTGTTGCTGTGCTGCGCACGTCCCCGGACAGCGCGCTCGAGGATTACCAGCGGCTGTACGAGCTGGCTGGATTCCGCCAGGCGCTTGATCCGCTGGCGGACACCATCATCAAAGACAACATCTCCTGGCACTTTCCCTTCCCCAGTGCCAACACCACCCCCTGGCAGTTAGAGGGGTCCATCCTGGCACTGCGCGGGGGAGGCTTCGAGCGGATCTCGTGCGTGCAGAACAAAACGGTCGTCACCAACGCCTTCAAAGGCACCGATCTGAATGGCTACTACCCCATCTGCCAGGCCTACGGCGTGCCAGTGCTCTTCAACTTCCGCGATCAGGACATGCGCTGGGTGCGCTACCAGCCTCGGACCCGCATGAACGTGCTGGATCGCATCTATCCGGACGGCATCTACATTCCAGACTACTTTGAGGGGCGCAACGTGGTGCACCTGCCCACCGCCAAAACGCACATCTACACCACCACCACGGGAGCCATGAAGAACGCCTTCGGGGGGCTGCTGAACCACCACCGGCACTACACCCACAGCTGGATCCATGAGACGCTGGTGGACTTGCTGGCCATTCAGAAGGAGATTCACTCCGGCATCTTCGCCGCGATGGACGGCACCACCGCGGGCGATGGCGCGGGCCCTCGAATCATGACGCCGCGGGTCAAGAGCATCATCCTCGCGTCGGCCGATCAGGTGGCGATCGACGCGGTGGCCGCCAGGCTCATGGGCTTTGAGCCGATGAGCATCACCTACCTGCGCATGGCCACGGAGCAGGGCCTCGGCACGGCGAACGCGCGCGACATTGAGCTGGTGGGCGATGACGTGTCCGGCGAGAACTGGCATTTCCACGTGGGCAAGTCGTTCCACGCCATGCTGGGCCGGCTGGCCTGGTTTTCGCCGCTCAAGGTGCTGCAGAACGTGATCTTCCACAACCCCATCGGCGAAACAGGCACCAGTCTGGTGTCCGAGGTGTACCACGACTATTACCGCTGGAACCTGCGCGAGCGGCACTTATACGAGCAGTGGCAAGCTGGCACGGCGTGGGGCAGGCACTTCGCCCGCTACAAGCGCGAGGGCCATCTGGGCCAGCCCACCACTGCCGTCGCCTGACCAGTAGAGCTGGCGGGCCCAGCGCGCTCATCGCCGGCTGGCTTGCCGATTACAATGACCGAGAGGATGCGTCTCGACGTGCTGCTGGTGGAGCGGGGGCTGGCGCCCTCGCGGGAGCGCGCCCAGGCGCTCATCATGGAAGGCAGCGTGCTGGTGGACGGAGAGCCGCGGGCCAAAGCGGGCCAGGCTGTCGCGGCCGATGCCCGGCTCGCTGTGACGTCGGCCGGACCGCCCTTCGTGTCCCGTGGCGGGCTTAAACTGCGCCGGGCGCTCGATGCCTTCGCGCTGGACCCCACGGGCCAGGTATGCGTGGATGTGGGCGCGTCCACGGGCGGCTTCACGGACTGCCTGCTGCAGGCCGGCGCGGCGCGTGTGTACGCCGTGGATGTGGGCTACGGTCAGCTGCACTGGCGCCTTCGGACGGACCCCCGTGTGATCGTCCTGGAGAGGGTGAACGCGCGCCACCTGGAGGCCGGCGCGCTGCCCGAGCAGCCGACATTCGCGGTGCTTGATGTGTCCTTCATCTCGCTCACCAAGGTGTTGGAGCCGGTAGGTCGGGCCATGGGCTTCGGCGCGGCGGAGGACGAGCGGCCGCCGCGCACCATGGTGGCGCTGGTGAAACCGCAGTTCGAGGTGGGGCCCAAGCGAGCGCCCAGGGGTGTGGTGCGCGATCCCGCGGCCCACCGCGACGCACTGCACACAGCCATCGCCAGCGCGCGGGCGATGGGTTGGCGGGCGGTTGCGCTCGCGGAGTCGCCCCTGCTGGGGCCGGCCGGCAACCGCGAATTCCTGCTGTGGCTGGCGGGCGGCGCGGGCGCGAGTGCGAGCGGCGAGATCGAGGAGGAGGATGTGGACCGTTGCGTGGGCCGCTGAACTCCGTCGCCGTCCTCTTCAACCCCAACGTGGCCGATGCGCGCGAGCTGGCACACGCCCTTTCCACTCTGGTGGAGCTGCGCGGCATTGCCGTAGCTATCTGCGAAGGAGAAACAGAAGAGCAGATGTCGGCGGCCATCCCGCCGGCGACCGACCTGCTCATCACCCTTGGTGGGGATGGCACGCTGCTGCGCACGGCCCACTTTGCCGCCGCGCGCGAAATCCCCATTCTGGGTGTGAACCTCGGCAAGCTCGGCTTCCTCTGTGACATCGGCCCGAACCGCGCCTTGGAGGATGTGCCCGGCTACCTGGAGGGCCACTATGAGGTGGAACAGCGGATGATGCTCAAGGTGATTCACTATCGCAAGGGCAAGGCCCTCTCGGCCAAACACGCCCTGAACGATGCCGTGGTGGGCCACGCTTCCGTGGCGAGCATCATTCGCGTGCACGCCTCGGTGAACCGCAACCACCTCACCACCTTCGCTGCCGATGGCGTGATTGTGGCTACGCCCTCGGGATCCACTGCCTACTCCTTCGCCGCCGGCGGCCCCATCGTGCACCCTGGCGATCAGCAGCTGCTGCTTACGCCCATCAGCCCGCACAAGCCGCGCTTCGGCTCCTTCGTGGCGCCCATGGGGGCCGTCATCTCGCTCAAAGTTGAGAGCGTCGCACCCGCCGTACTGAGCGTGGATGGCGGCGTGGAAACCCCCGTGGGAGATGGCGATGTGATCGAAGTATCCAAAAGTGAATACATCACCCGTCTGCTGCGGCGCGACTCCGAACGCTACTTCTTCCAGGCCCTGCGCTCCACGCTGAAGTACGGACTTGAGCCGTAAAGGAGCTCCGAAGCAGCCGTTGTCGACGGGCGCGCCGAGCCCAAACCGCCCGCCCAGCGTGGCTGGCCCGGCGCCGCCAATCGCCCAGCTAAGCTTCCCGCGGGCCACCACGGCCGGCCAGCTGTTGGAGCTGTCCGTGACCGACTTCGCGATAGTGCACCAGCTGCGGCTGGCCCTCTACCCCGGCCTGAACGCCCTCACCGGCGAAACGGGCGCCGGCAAGTCCATCCTCATTGATGCGCTGGCGCTGGTGCTGGGCGGCCCCGCCACCCCTCTGCTGGTGCGCGATGGCGCCAGCCGCGCCGTCGTGGAGGCGACCTTCTCCCGCCCGGACAACGTGCCGCCGGAGCTGGAGATCGATCCCGAGGATGGCGTGCTGGTGCTGAGCCGCGAAGTTGGGGCCGCCGGCCGCGGACTAGCCCGCCTGAATGGCCGCTCCGTGCCGCTTTCCGTGCTGCGCGCCGCCGGCCGTGCGCTGGTGGATCTGCACGGGCAGAGCGATCACCAGGGCCTGCTGCAACCGGCTCAGCAGGTGCGCCTCCTGGACCGCTTCGCCCAGACCTCCGCGCTGGCGGAGAAGCTGGCTGCGCGTGTGGGGACGCTTCGGGGCTTGCGGGCGCATGTCGCCAGCCTGCGCGCGGGCGAGCGCGATGCCGCGCGCCAGGCCGAGCTGCTGCGCTTTCAGATCGAAGAGATCGACCGCGCCGCGCCGCGGGCGCGTGAGGAAGAGGAGCTGCGCCAGCAGCGTGCGCTGCTGGTCAGCGCCGAGAAAATCCAGGAGTTGGCGCGGTCCGCGGCCGCCGCGCTCGATGCCGATGGCGCCGCGCTGGACTCCGCCGGCCTGGCGCTGAAGCAGCTGGAGGAACTGGCGCGGCTCGACCCCTCCCTGCAAGACGAGCTCGAACGCCTGCGCGATGGCCTCGAGGAGCTGCGGGAAGTGGCCCGGCGGCTGAGCCGCCGCGCGGGCGAGGTGGAGGCGGATCCAGCCGAGCTCGCCCGCTTGGACGAGCGGTTGGAGCTCATGCGCACGCTCAAGCGCAAGTACGGCGGCAGCGTGGAGGAGGTGCTGGCCTTCGGGTGCGATGCCACGACCAGGCTGAACGAGCTGGCCAGCGCCGATACGCGGCTCACCGCGCTGGAGGAGCAGGAGCGCCAGCTGGTCGATGAGGTCGAGGTTGCCGCGCGCGAGCTTTCGCGCCTGCGCCATACCGCCGCCCAGGAGCTGAGCGCTCAGGTAGAGCGGCAACTGGCCGACTTGAATATGATCGGCGCGCGCTTCGTTGTGGCCATTGAGGAGCGTCCCGAGCCGGCTGGCCCGCGCCCCAACGGCATCGATGACGTGGAGTTCCTGCTGGCCGCTAATCCGGGCGAGCCGCCACGGCCGCTGGCGCAGGTTGCCTCCGGCGGCGAGGCGTCGCGGCTGATGCTGGCGCTGAAGTCCGCCTTCTCCGCCATGGATGACACGCCTGTGCTGGTGTTCGATGAGATCGAGGCCGGCGTGGGCGCGCGCAGCGGGCGGGTGATTGGCGAGAAGTTGCGCCAGCTCGCTCGCCACCACCAGGTGCTGTGCATCACGCACCTGGCACCCGTGGCCGCGCTGGCTGGCAGCCACTACCGCGTGCGCAAGATCGCGGGCTCCGGCACCACCAGCACCAGCGTGGACCTGTTGACGGGCGCCGAGCGGGTGGAAGAGCTGGCGGAGATGCTGGCCGGCGCGCCGGTGAGCGCGGCCGCGCGGGCCAGCGCCCAGGCGCTGCTGGACAGCGGCAGCGGCGGCGCCGGCTGAGCCCGCTTTTCGCGGCCTCAGCAGCGTGCCGCGCGGCACGCGCCAGTGAGTGCAACTCCGCGGCTTCCTATAATCCTGCCCAGTGGTGATGGCTCCGGGACCGGTCGTGCACCGGCCAAAACGATGGAACATCGCCCAGCCACCCCCATTGGATTTGCAGGCGGCCTTGCCGGAGGTTCACCCGCTCCTGCTGCGCCTGCTGTACAACCGTGGCGTGCGCCAGCCGGCGGACGTTCAGCGCTTCCATGCCGCGAGCTTCGCCGACCTGCACGATCCCTTCCTCATGCCACACATGGCTCCGGCGGTAGATCGGCTGTTCGCGGCGGCGCGCCAGGGCGAGACCGTGTGCGTGTATGGCGACTTCGACGCGGATGGCGTAACCGGCTCGGCCATTCTGCACCGCGCGCTGGGCGGCCTGGGCATTGTGCCGCGCTCGTATATTCCCAAGCGGTTGGAGGAGGGCTACGGCCTGCACCACGCCGCCCTGGAGGCGCTGGCGGGCGAAGGTGTGCGCGTGGTCATCACCGTGGACTGCGGCATCACCTCGGTGGACGAGATCACGCGCGCCTCGGAGCTGGGGGTGGACGTGATCGTGTGCGATCACCACAAGCTGCCGGACGAGCTGCCGCCGGCACTGGCGCTGCTGCACCCCGGCCTGGGCGGCTACCCTTTCGCATCGCTGTGCGCGGCGGGGGTAGCGTTCAAGCTGGCGCAGGCCTTGTACGTGGCGGCTGGGCCAGCGGCGATGCCCGGAGCGGTGAACCCCGAACTGCTCACCGACTTCGCCGCCATTGGCACGCTGGCCGACATGGTGCCTTTGCAGGGCGAGAACCGCGTCATTGTGCAGGAGGGACTGGAACGGCTGCGGTGCGAGCCCAGCTTTGGCCTGCGCACCATGATCGAGCTGGCCGGAATCGACCAGCGGCGCCTCACCTGCGGCGACGTGAGCTTTTCGCTGGCGCCGCACATCAACGCTTCAGGCCGGCTCGACGATGCCAGCCTCGCCTTCCGCCTCATGGTGACGCGGGACGAGCCAGAGG
>JBOGTU010000069.1:0-25637 GCA_050695655.1 Chloroflexota bacterium
GGGCAGCGGCTTCGGGCCTCTGCCCCTCATTGATCTGCCCCGACGTGAATGCCCATCAGTCGCACCAGGTACACCGCCTGGTCGAACTCCACCTTGGCCTCCCTGAGCTGCGTCAGCAGCACCTTGATGCCCTCGATGCTTGAGCCGCGCAGATCTATGCCGGCGGCCGTGGCCTGCGACATGTCCACCTGATCCAGCCCGCAGCGCTCAAAGACGGTGCCGCTGATGTCCGAGGCGGCGAAGTCGGCCTCGCGCAGCTGGCAATCCTCAAAGCGCACATCCTTGAAGCGGCAGAAACGCAGTTGCGCCAGCGAGAGGTCGCACTGCTGGAAGATCACATCCTCGAGCAGCGCTTCCGGCGCCATCAGGCCAACCAGCCGGCTGCCACGCACCAACACGTGCCGCAGCAGGGCGCGGTCCCAGCGGGTGTTGGACAGGTCGCTATCGGCAGCTTGCACCCGCAGCCACTCCGCCTGCTGAAAGTGCGTACCGCCCAAGTGGGTGCCGCGAAGGGACACGTCGCGAAAGGCAGCGCCGGCGGCTTCCTGCGCCGTCAGGTCGCTTGAGCCGAACTCCTGACCTTCGTAGCGGCCGCCCGGCTCCAGCGCGGTTCCCGCCCAAGCGAGCAGCGGCCCCAGCCGCCAGGCAGGACGGCTGGCCTTTCGGGGGACGCCTGGCGCTGGCCTGGGCGGTGGGGTGCTTATAAGCCGGCCGCGGGGGGTTCGGGGCGCGCGGGCTCGGCGGCGCGAAGCGCAGCCAGCTCAGTGCGCAGATCGCGCACCTGGCGCTGCCAGTACAGGATGTACAGAAAGATGCCGGCCCACACCACCACAAACGCCGCGAACATGTAGCTCATGCCCCACCCTCCAAAAGCTGCTGCTCCAGCGCGCGATCCGTGAGCGCGTGGACCTCCGCGCGCAGATGCTCGATCAGCATGCGCTCGCGAAGCAGGTAGAAGAACAGAATGGTCATGGTGACCAGTGTCACCATCAGCGCGGCCAGCATGCTGCCCGGTAGGCTTGGGCCGGCTGGGTTGAGCACGGTGGGCTGCGGGTGCAGCGTACGCCACCACGTGACCGACATGTGGACGATGGGCACGTCGATGAAGCCCACGATGCCCAGGATGGCCGCGTAACGCGCGCCGCGATCGTTCTCGCCCACGGCGCTGCGCAGCATGAGGTAGGCCACATAGATGAACCACATCACCAGCGTAGAGGTGAGGCGGGCATCCCACGTCCACCACGTGCCCCAGATGGTCTTACCCCAGATGGAGCCGGTGATGAGCACCAGGCTGGTGAGTACCACGCCGATCTCCGCCGCGCTGTGCGCGAGGACATCCCACCGGGCGCGGCCGGTCTTGAGATAGGCGATGCTGCCTACCAGCGTGAAGAAGAAGGCCATGTACGCATCCCAGGCCAGCGGCACGTGGAAGTAGAAGATCTTCTGGGGAATGCCCTGCGTGCGCTCGATTGGCGCATAAATGAAGATCATGTACAGCGAAGCCACCATGAGCGCCGCCGTGATCCAGGCCCAGAGGCGGCTGGGCGGCTTGGGCAGGCCGTCCGGCTGGAGCAGCAGCCGGTCCATAACCGCGCCCGGCGAGTGCCCTTCGTCCCTGGGCGCACGCTCGGTGCGCTCCTGCAGTGATGCTGCCAAGCCCTATTCCTCCAGCACGAAATCGAAGACGGCGAACGACACCGCCAGAAATATAGCGTCGTAGGCGGCGATGAGCCCCAGCCAGGGGTGGGCGCTGGCCGTGGCGCCAAAAGCGCTGGCCGTGGCCTGCACCGCCGCGATGAGCACCGGTACGGCGACCGGGAACAGCAGCACCGGCAGCAGCACCTCTCGCGCCCGCGTGTTGGCGGACATGGCGGCGAACAGCGTGCCCACGGCGGCGAAGCCAAGCGTCCCCAGCAACAGGGCGCCAATGAGTGGCAGCGGCTGCACCCGCGGGCTGAAGAAGCCGGCGAACACCGCCGTGGTGACCGCTTCCACCAGCAGCAGGAAGAGGCAGCTGGTCAGCAGCTTGCCCAAGTAAATCGCGGCGCGGTCCACCGGCGCCAAAAGCAGACCGGCAAGCGTGCCCCTATCCTCCTCCAGCGAGAAGCTCCGGTTAAAGGCGAGCACGCCAGCGAAGATGAACGTCACCCACAGCAATCCCGGGCCCAGCAGCGGCACGTCCACCGTGCGCACGTCAAAGGCAAAATCGAACACCAGCAGCACCAGCAGGCTGAACACCACCAGCGACACCAGCGTGTCCCGGCGGCGGTACTCGCTGAGCAGCTCCCTGGCCACAATGGCTCCAATGGGCGCCAGCAGCGCCGGCTGCGCTGCCTTAACGGGCAGGTGCTCGCGCCCGGTTTCAGCTCGCGCCGGCCGCGCGCCCAGCGGGGTGGCTTCCGCGGCCACCCGGCCATCGCGCAGGGTGATGGTGCGCGAGGCCACCCGCTCGGCCCACTCCCGATCGTGCGTGCTGAACACGATGGTTCGGCCGCTGGCTGGGTCCAGCAACTGCTCCAGCACGGCGCGGCCGCTCGCGTCGAGCCCCGTATCGGGCTCATCGAGCAGCAGCAGCGTGGGGTCCGTGAGCAGTGCCTGGGCAATGGCCAGTCGCTGCTGCTGGCCACGGCTGAGTGTGCCTGCCGGTTGATTGGAGCGCTCCGCCAAACCCACCAGCCCCAGCGCGGCGCGGGCCTGGGCCTGCAGATCCGCCACGCCATGCAGCCGGCCGCGAAAGCGCAGGTTCTCCGCCGCGGTGAGATCGTCGTACAGGGAGGGCCGGTGCCCCACCAGGCTGACCAGCCCGCGGATGACGCCCGCCTGGCGCCGTGCATCGTATCCGTGCACGAGCAGCTGCCCCGATGTCGGGCGCGCCAGCGTGCTGAGCAACCGCAGCAGCGTGGTTTTGCCGGCGCCATTCGGCCCCAGCAGGGCCACGCGTTCACCCGGGGCGATGCACAGATCCACCTGCCGCAGCGCGGCCACGCGCCCGTAGCGCTTGGTCAAGCCTCGGCCAACCACGACGTTCGCGGCGGCCAGCGGCTGCGTCTCAAGGATCGCCAATTCGGCAGCGGGGTTCACGTGGGTGAGGAGCGACCTCGCCGCAGCGCGGCCACTGCCTGCTCGATCTCGTCGTCCAGGCGGCCCTCCTGCGCGTTCATGGCCTTCAGCACGTCCACCGCGTGCCGCTTGTAGCGGTCGCGCAGGTCGCGATAGTCCTCATCGGACAGGTTGCCCAACTCGTAATCAAAGTCTACGTCGCGGATGTCGCGCAGGGCGGTGTTACGCTGGTTCACCAGATCCTGGGTGGCGGCCGCGGGCTCGAGTCCGCTCTCGCCAGTGCGCAGGGGCCACAAGACAAAGCCCACCGCCAGCGCGGTGGCCAGCAGCGCCAGCACGCTACCCAAGGTCATTCAATGCCCTCGCCAGCAGTAGTTCATCCTCATCATCCAGGGGTGCGGCCGGCGCGGCATCAGTGCGCTCGCGGCGAGAGAGGAGCACGCTGCCGAGAACGACCAGGCCCAGCGCCAGGCCGAACACCGGCAGCAGCCAGGCGAGCAGGGTGAGCCCATGCTTGGGTGGATTCTCGAGAATGCCCTCGCCGTAACGGGTGACGAAATACTGGATGATCTGATCCTTGCTTTGGCCCCGCGCCAGTTTCTGATGGATCAGCTGGCGCATCTGCCCGGCGAGTTGCGAGCCGGAGTAGGCCACGGTCACGTTCTGGCATACCGGGCACTGCAGCTGGTTGGCAATGGCCAGTGCCTCATCATCAATGGTTTGCCCGCCATTGGGACCGCCGCCGGAGTAGCTTTGCGCCAGCACGGGGGCTGGGGTGGCGGCGATGGCCAGCGCCAGCGGCAGGGCCAGCAGCAGCGCCAGCAGCCGGCTCATACCTCTACCGGTTCGCGCTCGGGCACCGTGGGCGTGGGCGTGGCGCGCCCAACCGTGGGCACGCGCCGGGGCTGGGGATGCGGCCAGGCAGTGACGAAGGTTCCCGCTATCACCACGAAGGCGCCAATCCAGAGCCACAGCACCATGGGGTTGATGAAGATGAGGAACGTGGCCGTGCGGTTGTCCGGTGTCCACCCACCGAGCACCACGTAGAGATCCTGCAGAGGCGTGGTACGGATCACGATGTCGCTGGTCGGGTTCTTGGTATCGCGCGTCCACACACTCTTGCCCGGCAGGACGGTAGACCCATCGGGCAGGGCGAGCTTGGCGTAGGTGGTCTGCTTCTCAGGGGTGTTCACCGTGGACAGCCCGTCAAACGTGAGGCGGTACTTGCCCACCTGAGCCGTTTGTCCCACGGTCAAACTGACCTGGCGCTGCACCTGGTAGAACTGCGAACCCACCACGGCCACCACCACCATCACCACCCCCAGGTGCACCAGGTAGCCGCCGTAGCGGCGTTGGTGGTGCACAAACAGGTCCAGGAAGGCCAGGGCCAGCGGCTTGCCGGTGACGCGCGCCCGCGCACCGGTGCCGCGGCAGAACTCCACCACCAGCGTGGCCAGCACGAACACACAGGCCGTGTAGCCCATGAGAGCACCGGGGTTGTGCACGCCAATGCCGAACAGCGCCAGCGCGCCCACCGCCGCGGCGATGACCGGCTTGAAGATGGCGCGGCGGAATACTCCCGGCGAGGTGCGCCGCCAGGGCAGCAGCGGTCCAATGCCCATGGTGACGATGAGCGCCAGAAAGATGGGCCCGTTCACCGCGCCGAAAAACGGTGGGCCCACGGTGATCTGCTGCCCGCGCACGGCCTCAGAGATGATCGGGAACACGGTGCCCCACAGCACAGCCACGATGATGCCAATCAGCAGCCAGTTGTTGAACAGGAAGCTGGATTCGCGCGATACCAGCCCCTCGAACTGGCCCTCGCCGCGCAGTTTCGGCACGCGCCAGATCAGCAGGCCGACGGAGGTGCAGACTGCCAGCGCCAGCCAGCCGAAGAAGAACGGCCCGATGGTGGATTGCGCGAAGGCGTGCACCGAGCTGATGACACCGCTGCGCACGATGAAGGTGCCGAAAATGGCCAGCGTGTAGCACAGGATGACCAGGCTCATGTTCCACACCTTGAGCATGCCGCGCCGCTCCTGCACCATCACTGAGTGCAGCAGCGCCGTGCCGGCCAGCCAGGGCATGAGGGCGGAGTTCTCCACGGGATCCCAGCCCCAGTAGCCGCCCCAGCCCAGCACGTGGTACGCCCACCAGCCACCCAGCACCAGCCCCGTGCCCTGGATGCACCACGCCGCCAGTGTCCAGCGGCGCACGGCACGAATCCAGGCCGTGTCGAGCTGGCCGGAGAGCAGCGCGGCCATGCCGAAGGCGAAGGGGATGGACCAGCTCATGTAGCCCATGAGCATCATGGGCGGGTGGATGAGCATGCCCTTGTCCTGCAGCACGGGGTTGAGGCCGTTGCCGTCCAGCACGTGAAAGGGCACTGTGGCGAAGGGGCTCTGCACGAAGGCCAGCAGGAACAGGAAGAAGGTCTCCATGGCCATGAGCACGCCCGCCACGTAGGGCATGAGCGGCCGGTTGTGTCGCCAGCCGAGCGTGACCGCCAGCGTTGAGAAGATGGACAGCAGCCAGGCCCAGTACAGCAGCGAGCCCTGCTGGCCGCTGTAGAAGGCGGCGATGGTGTAGATGGCGGGCATCTCGCGGCTGGAATGCTCGGCTACGTATTCGAGCTGGAAGTTGTGCGTGAGAAAGCCGGCGACGAGCGTGAGGCCCGCCACCGACACCAGGCCGCACATGGCCAGAAGCGCGTTCCGCGCGCTCAGCACCAGGCTGTTCAGCCGGTTCCTGATGCCCAGGGCCGCCGCCACCAACCCGTACAGGGCCATGACGAAGGCCGAAACCAGGGCGATAGACCCGAGGGCTGCCATCGCTTACTTGGCGCCGGCCGGCGGCGCCTTCACCGCGTTCTCATAGCGGGAGGGGCATTGTGCCAGCAGATCAGTGGCGTTGAACACGCCATTAGTTGTCTCTGTGCCCTCCACCACCACCTGGATGCCTGGGCCGAAGATGTCCGGCACGGCCCCGCCGCTGTACACCACCGGCAGCTTGCCGGTGGCATCCTCGGCGGTGAACTTGAGCGTCCCCGTGGCGGCGTTCTTGACGATGCTGGGCCCGTACACAATGCCGGCCACGCGCACCTTCTGGTGGTACATCTGCGCGCCCTTGGCTCGCAGCTCGCCCACCGTGAGGTAGTACTCGGACGAGGTGGACACGCTGTTGAAGATGAGGAAGCCAACCGCGCACAGCAGCACCACGCCGACGACGATGAACTTGAGCTTGGCGTTCACGGGGCGACGCTCAGCGCCTGCAGGTCCTGGTTCAGCTGGGTCGCGCCCGAGGCGCCCACGAAGGGCCCCGGAAAGCGCTTCATCAGCACGCCACTCCGGCTGATGAAGTAGCTCTCCGGCACGCCGTACACGCCGAAATCAATCGCGATATCGCCGCTGTTGTCCATGCCGTTCAACCATGTGGCGCCATTCTGCTGGGCGAACGTCTGCGCCGCCACGGACTGATCCCACAGCGCCAGGCCCACGAACTGCACCTTCCCCTGATACTTCTGCCAGGCCTGACTCAGCACCGGCGCTTCGTCCTTGCAGGGGATGCACCACGAGCCCCAGAAGTTCAGCAGCACAGGCTGCCCGCGGAGCGATGCCAGGCTGACTTTGGTGCCCTGAAACGTCGTCATGGTGAAGGCGGGAGCCGGCTGGCCGATGAGGTGATCGGTGCGCACGGCGGTGTTGCCGCGCGCCAGGGTGAGCCCCAGCACCACCAGGATGGCGGTGCCGACCACCGCCACCGGGGCAAAAAGCAACATTCCGCGCCGTGGAAGCGCGGCGAGCGGTCGAGCCGCAGCAGCCAAAAATACTCCCTCTGATCAGCAGCACAAGTATAAGGACGCACCTGTCGCGCGGCATGAGGCAAAGACCTTAGGCGCTGAGCGCGCTCTCCAGGTCCATGAGGCTGGCCAGGTTGTGCGCCGGCGCGAACACCTGCACGTAGGGCAGGGCGGTGCGCATGCCCCGGCATAACGGCTGGTAGCCAGGGTTGGCCATGAGGGGGTTGAGCCAGATCACGCGGCCGGCGCGCCGCCGCAGCTCGGCCATCTCGGCCTCCAGCACATCTACGTCACCGGTATCCCAACCGTCGCTCAGGATGATCACGACCGTCTTCTGATCCAGCACGCTGGCAGCCCAGTCCGCATTGAACGTGCGCAGGCTCGCGCCAATGCGCGTGCCGCCCGACCAGTCCAGCACCTCTTTCGAGATCTTGTCCAGCGCATCAAAAATGTCGTTCTCACGGAAGTACTCCGTCACTCGCGACAACTGAGTGCTGAAGACGAATGACTCCGTCTTCACGAAGTTGCTCTGCAAAGCGTAGATGAACTGCAGCAGGAAGCGGCTGTAGACGTCCATAGACCCGCTCACGTCGCACAGCAGCACCAGCTTGGTCTTCTTGATTTTGCGGCGCTTGTGCGCCAACTCCAGCACGTCGCCCCCGTACTTGAGGTTCAGGCGCATGGTGCGGCGGCGGTCCACCACCGAGCTGTGGCGAGCGGCCTTCATGCGGCGGCTGAGGCGCGTGGCCATCTTGCGAGCCAGCTTCAGGGTGACGCGGATCATCTCCTCCAGCTCATCGGCCTCGAAGAGTGAGAAGTCCTTGCCCTCCAGCCGCTCCGTGGCGCTGTAGCCGGCCACCTCCTCTTCGCCTTCGCCCTCATCGCCCTCACCCAGGGCCTGCACCTCCATGCGGCCGTGGCTGTTGCCGGCGGTGGCATCTTCGTCCTGACTCGTCTGGTCGGACGAGGGCAGCTGCATCTGGTCGCTGCCCTCGTCCCAGGCCGCTTCCTCCCATATGGCCGGCCAGAAGCTGTAAAACACCTGGTCGAAGAGCGGCAGGTCGTCCGGCTTGGAGGTCATGACGGTTCGCAGGGACAGGTAGAACTCGCGGCGGTCCGTGAGATCGATCAGCAACAGCGCCCTCAGGCTATCCATCACTTCGGACGGCGTGACCAGCAGGCCCTGGGCGCGCAGGCGGCCGCCGAAGTCCACCATGTTCTGGGTGAGGCTGGCATGTTTGGCACCGAATTCCCGGTTGATCATGGCTGTGCTCCGTGGCGCTCCTGGTGTTGCGCTGCTCCGCCGAGGCGAGTCTGCCGCTTCCGGCCTTCGGTGCAGCGGCGGCTACTGCTCCAGCGCGGCCAGCTGCTCCTTCACGCGTGGGATGAGGCTGGCGGGCGAGGCACCGTTGGGGTGCATGGCGTCGAGCAGCACGTCCAGCCGCTTGCCGTTCACTTTCTGCACGTCGCGATTGTCCTTGAAGACACAGGCCAGCGTCTCCTCCACGGAGTCGCGGTCCAGGTGGTCGCGATGGAGAGACACCAGCGCCAGGCTCCAGTCCAGCGTCTCGGCCACCCCGGGCGTTTTGATGAGCCGCACGGAGCGAATGCCCTGCATGAACAGGCCAATCTGGCCGGCCAGCACGTCGTTAATGCCGGGTACTTTGGCCTTCACCACGCGCACTTCCTTGTCGAAAGGCGGGTAGTCGATCCAGAAGTACAGGCAGCGGCGGCGTAGTGCGTCGCTCAGCTCGCGTGTTCGGTTCGAGGTGAGCACCACATAGGGCACATGGCTGGCTTTGACGGTGCCGATCTCCGGGATGCTCACCTGAAAGTCAGACAGCACCTCCAGCAGAAAGGCCTCGAACTCTTCGTCGGCGCGATCCACCTCGTCGATCAGCAGCACGGGCGAGGTGTCCTGCCGGGTGATGGCGTCCAGCAGCGGGCGCTTCAACAGGAACTCCTCACTGAAGATCTCGTTCTCCTTCTCGGCCACGCCGCGCGTATCATGCTCTTCCATCTTGATGCGCAGCATCTGCTTGGGGTAGTTCCATTCGTAAAGGGCGGTGTTCACGTCCAAGCCCTCGTAGCACTGGAGGCGGATGAGGTCGACGCTCAGCATCGTGGCCAGCACTTTGGCGATTTCGGTTTTACCCACGCCCGCCTGGCCCTCGATGAGCAGCGGCTTGCGCAGCTCCATAGCCAGGTACACGGCGGTGGCGATCTCCGGATCGGTCACGTAGCCGTGCCGCTCCATCTGCTCGAGGATGTTCTGAACCGCTGCTTGCATATGAACCTCAAGTATACGAAGCGGCTGCGCCGTGACATTCGCGGATGACGTTAGAGGGCGGCAGGCGGATCGGGTAGTGGTGGGGGGTTCGGGGCAGCTGGGAAGGCTGGCGTTTCGGCTGCTGACGGGCGCTCGGGCACCTCCGCTGAGCGCGGGGCATCGAAGAAGTCGAACCCCGACCGCGAACTGGCAGTGTCGCTTGCGCCGCCGCGCGAGCCCAGCCGCTGCAGCGCCTCTTCCACATTCACATCGCCCTGGGCCAGCCCCTGGAGCAGGCCCAGCCGAGGATCAGGTGGCTGGTCCATGCCGAGCTTGGCCAGGATGCCATCGAACCGCGCCCGCGCGGTGGGGTAGCTCACGCCAAGGTGGCGCTCCACCTCCTTCATGTTGCCGCGGGAGGAGAGGAAGACGCGCAAAATACTCATCTCCGCCGGGTTCAGGGCGCCAAACTCGGAGGGGGCGAAACGCCCGGTGAGCTCGGTTTCGCAGGCGTCGCAGCTGAGGCGCGTCACCAGCAGCTGGCCGCCGCACACGGGGCACGTCTTAGGCGCATGGCGGCCGGGCATCAGCCCTCGGCCTCAATGGACACGCTGCCCATGTTCGATTCCACATCCAGCGTGCCCTCGCCGGCCCCAATGACCGTACTCTGCGGCTCGGTGGAGAAGCCCCAGCCCATGGAACGGGGCGGCGGCATGCCTGGCAGGCTCACACGGCCCATGGTGGCGCGCGCGGTGACGGCCACGCTGGAACCGGGCCCCAATCGCAGCGCTACGCTGCCCATTTCGCAGCGGACGCGCGAGGCGCCGCCGCGCAGGATGCCACTCGCGCGCACGCTGCCGGAGGCCACGTGCAGGTCGATCGGGCCCTCCAGGCCATCGAGCTTGGCACTGCCGGCGGTCAATTGCGCGCGCACCTTGCCCCGCACACCACTCACCACCAGGTTGCCTGCCAGCAGCTCCACGTCCAACCCCAGCTCCGGGTTCATAGCAATGCGCAGCTCCTGGCCCATCCACGGTTGCCCCCAGTTGAAGGGCCCCCAGGCCTCGTTGCCCCCGCGCCGGCCAAACCCACCCCAGGGCCCGCGGCGCCCGAAGCTGAACCCGAACAGGTCATCCGGCGCGTGGCCGCGAATCACCAGCACGTCGCCTTCTCGCCGTGCCTGGTGCGGCCCCTCCGCCACCGCTTCACGCACCGAGCTGTCACCCACAATGCGCACCCGGTCCAGCCGGCCTTCCACCCGGATACGTGACAACGGCGTGCCTACGGCCTCGTCCGCCGCGGCCGTGGCTGGGCCCCGTCCCGCGCTCCCCTGCTCGCGCTCCAGTTCCTCCAGGCGCGCCATCCCCTGCTCCGGCGTCAGTGCTCCCGCGGCCACCCGGGACAAGATCTCTCGTTTTGCATCTTCCATACTGAAAATACTAGTTTAAAATACAAAATTGTCAACACAGACTTTAGATTATTGAAGCTTGCTCGGCAGAATCGTCAGGTGCTACTCGTCGCCGAACTCTCCGCTGGGGGTTGCCTCCCGGTTGCGTTTGAGCTCGTAGCAGTAGGGCGTTTCGAGTGTGAAGCGCACGTTGTCCCACAGGCGCAGAGCATCCTCGCCGCTGGGCACCTGGCCCAGAATTGGGCCGAAGAGGCTGGTGGACGCGCCAGGGAGGGCCAGTGTGGGCGTACCCAGGGCGCCCAGGGCCAGCGCGGCGCGGCTCTCGGCCAGCACGTCGGCCTCCGTGGTGGCGTCGGCCAGGGCATCCGCGTACAGGCTCGCCGGCAGGCCGGAGGTTTCCAGGCAGCGGCTCTGCACAGTGGCATCCCAGATGTCTTCCTTCGCGCCGTGAATGGCATTGCCGTAGGCGGCGAAGAGGCGTTCGACAGCCGCGTTGCCGCCGCGCCGGCGTGCCAGGGCCAGCACACGCAGCAGGTCGACATTTTTGATGTGCTGGGCATGGTCCGGCCGCACCACCTGGCGATAGTCCGCGGGGCTGTCCTGCACAGCCAGGCTGAACAGCTTCCAAGTGACAGTCACCGGCTGGAGCTTCGCCACGCGGCGCAGCCACACCGAAGTCCACCAGGCCCAACGACAGGATGGGTCAACGTAAAAGTCGATCGCTGTTACCTCTGCCATGGCGCGTACCTCCTCTATGTGGCTCTCAATGTCGCCCTGCACCGGTCGAACATAGAGCACCATAGCGCGCCGCTTGCCGGCGGCGCAGCGGCATCCCAGCGGTGTACGATCTACGGGTCGATCGGCGAGGTCGAAGTGGTGTGACGACGCTGCTCTATAAGAGGCTCGGCGTATGCGGGGGCGTACTGTGAGGTGAACGAGTGATGCCGCGACCGGACAAAGGCATCGGTTCGGAGAGCGACGCGGGCGGGCCAGCGGAAGAGCCCGCCCGCCGCGGAGCAGAGGAGCCGGATGCTGACCATGACTTTCGCCGCGGACAGGTGCGCCGGGCGATTCAGCACCTGTGGCAGGTGCCTCTGGGGGAGCGCGGCCCGGCCATGGCCTTGAAGTTGCCCCGGAGCCACGAGGTGCCCCCATCCTGACGGCCGCGGCGCTGGCGCGAGAGTACGGGGCTGGGCGCATCTCGCCCGTGGAAGCGGCGCGGGAGGCGCTGCGCCGCGTGGAGCGCCTGCAACCGCGGCTGAACGCCTTTATCACTGTGCTGGAAGAAGCCGCGCTGGGGGATGCGGCCGCGGCGGAGGCACGCTGGCGTGCCGGCCGGCCGCTCAGCCCGCTCGATGGCGTGCCGGTGGGCCTGAAAGACCTGATCCACGTTGCCGGGGTGCCTACGACCGCTGCGTCGAACGTCCTCAAGGGCGCAGTCGCCAGCGCCGATTCCGAGGTGGTGCGGCGGCTGCGCGCTGGCGGCGCCGTCATCCTGGGGAAGACCAACCTGCACGAGTTCGCCTACGGCCCCACCGGCGATGTGTCTGCTTACGGCGCGGCGCGCAACCCGTGGGACGATCGGCGCATCGCCGGCGGCTCCAGCTCCGGTTCTGCCGCCGCCGTGGCGGGCGGCATGTGCCCGGTTGCGCTCGGCAGCGACACCGGCGGATCGATTCGCATCCCCTCCGCTATGTGCGGGCTGGTGGGCCTCAAGCCGACGTATGGCCGTGTGCCCTGTGAGGACGTGCTGCCCCTTTCCTGGAGCCTCGACCACCTGGGCCCCATGACCAGCTGCGTGGAGGACGCGGCCAGCGCCTATGCCCTGCTGGCTGGCGTGGCCCCGGCGGGGCTGGCTGAGGCACCCGAGCGGCCCTTGCGGATTGGCCTCTGCCGCGAGCTCTTCTTCAACCCCATGGAGGCCGACGTGCGCCAGCTGGTGGAGGCGGCGTTGCCGGAGCTGGGCAACGTGTGCGAGGTCAGCATCGCCCACATTGGTTTGGCGCCGTACGTAGTGCAGGCGATCATGGCGCCCGAGGCGCTGGCTTACCATCGCCAGTGGCTGGACACGCGCCGCGACGACTACCAGCAGGCCACGTTCTCGATACCACAGCGGTTGCTGGCGGCAGAGGAAATCTCGGCGGTGGATTACGTGCAGGCTTCGCGCTTGCGCGCACTGCTGATCGAGGAGATGCAGGCCGCGCTGGCCGGTGTGGATGTGCTGGCGATGCCCACGGCGCCTTTCGCCGCGCCCCTGCTGGGGCAGGCCGAGGTGGAGTTGGAGGACGGTTCGCGCGCGCTGCCGGCCGGCATCACCACCCGCAACACGGCGCCCTTGAACGTGACCGGGTTCCCGGCCATCTCCCTTCCCTGCGGCCTCACCACCGCCGGCTTGCCGGTAGGCCTGCAGCTGGTGGCCGGGCCATGGCAGGAGGATCGGCTGCTGCGGGCGGCCTACCTGTGCGAAGGACACCTCAACCAGCACGCGCCGCGCCTGCCCGAGCTGTGATGGCGCACCTTTCGCGGGCGGCTCGTCCCTGGCGTTCTACGTAACCCCCACCGCGGACGCCTTCCTCCAGCACCTGTGCGACGAAGCGGGCCAGCCGCTCGTTTTCCGGGTGCGCGTGCAGCCCGGCGCCAGCGCCGGCCGGCGCATCAGTGTGGACCTGGAGGACGGCCCGCGATCGGACGCCGCGGACGACGTCGTCCTGCGGGCGCAGGGCTACCAGTTGCTGCTGGATGCCGCCAGCCTGGCGTACCTGTCCACCTATCACATGGATTACGACTCGTCCGGCTCCCAGCCGGCGTTCACCTTTCACCACGTCCACGCGCCGGAGTGAGCTCTGGCACCGCGTTCCAGTCTGTTGTTCGTCAGTGGGCTATTGTGCTAATGTATTAGCGATTTAGCCGCCGGAGGATACGCCGTGCTTGGTTCGTATGACCCGCTGGATAACCTGGGGCCGCGGTCGCGGCGGGTGTACACGGCGCTGAAGGCGCGCATTGTTGGGGGCACCGTGGCGGCGGGCTCCAAGCTGCCCCCGCACACGGACCTCGCCACCGAATTCGGCGTATCGCCGGTGACGATGCGGCAAGTGCTGGCCCGCCTGGAAGAGGAAGCGCTGGTATCGCGCGAGCAGGGGCGTGGCACCTTTGTCCGCGCGCCCGCGGTGCCGGCGGTTCTGATCGTGGAGGACGATCCGGCCACGCGCCTGCTGCTGCGCGAGCACGTGCGGCGCGCCGGATACCGTCCCATCGAGGCGACGGGCCCGGAGGAGGGCATGGCTGCGCTGGAGCATGACCATGACCATGACGTGGGCCTGGTTCTGAGCGATGTGCGCATGCCTCAGAAGCGCGCCGGGCTCGACTTCATTCGCCAGGTGCGCACGCGCTGGCCGGAGCTGCCGCTGGCCGCCGTCACCGCCCATCCGGACGATCTGGCCGAGCTGCACGGCCAGCCGGAGTGCCCGGTGCTGATCCTCCCCAAGCCGGTGCGCGCTCGCCAGATAGAGGAAGCGCTGCGTCTGGCTCTCCGCCCTCGTTTGCGCCACTGATTGCAGCGGCGGCACCAGCCGAAGTTCAGGAGATCTCTCCGTGGGAGAGGGGATCTCGTGAATCGCACGCACCGTATACTGCCAGCAACCACGGCGAGCAACCTCACAAGCACAGGCAAGGGAGGCAAGGGCTGGAATGAGACGCAGCACGGATCGCATCCTGGTTTCGCACGCGGGAACGCTGCCGCGGCCGCCGGAGCTGGGCAATGCGTTCGACGCCTCGATGGCCCTTCCGGCCAACCTGGCCCAGCTGGTGCAGGGAGTGGTCCAGCGGCAAGCGGGGATTGGCGTGGACATCGTGAACGACGGCGAGTACGGCAAGCGCGGCGGCTTCTCCAATTACGTGCGCGAGCGCTTCTCCGGCATCGAGCGGCACGCCGCGCCGCCCGGCCACCAAGCGCATGACGTGATGGCGCGCGACCGGCGCGACTTCCCCGGCTTCCATGAGAACTTCAGCTGGTTTGGCACCGCGACCTCGGCCAACGCCCTCACTCAGGTGAACCAGCCGGAGTTTTGCACCGCCGCCATCACCTACACCGGTCAGGCAGCCATTCAGCGCGACATCGCCAACCTGCAAGCGGCCCTCCGAGGGCTGGATGTGGATGGCTATTACCCCGCTATCACTCCTGGCACGATCGAGCACTGGCTGTGGAACGAGCACTACCCCAGCCAGGAGGCCTTCCTCTTCGCCATTGCCGATGCGCTGCACGACGAATACAAGGCCATCACCGATGCCGGCTTGATCCTCCAGCTGGACGATCCGGACCTGCCCGACGGCTGGCAGATGGATCCCGCCATGAGCGTGGCCGGCTACCGCGCCTATGCCGAGCGGCGGGTGCAGGCCCTGAACCAGGCGCTGCGGGACATTCCCCAGGAGCAGATTCGCCTGCACGTGTGCTGGGGCAGCGGCCACGGCCCGCACAAGAACGACATCGACCTGCGGCAGATTGTGGACATCGTGCTCGGCGTGAAAGCCGAGTGCTACTCCGTGGAGGCCGCCAACCCGCGGCACGAGCACGACCTGCACGTGTGGGAAGAGGTGAAGCTGCCTGCGGGCAAGAGCCTCATGCCAGGCGTGGTCACCCACTGTACGGACATCGTCGAGCATCCGCGCCTGGTGGCGGATCGGCTCATCCGCTACGCCCAGGTGGTGGGGCGAGAGAACGTCATCGCCGGCACGGACTGCGGGCTGGGCGGCCGGGTTGGGCATCCCGAGATCGCCTGGGCTAAGCTCGAAGCAATGGTGGAGGGCGCGCGCCTGGCGAGTAAGGAGCTGTGGGGGCGCTGAGCTGAGCGGCTCCACGGCGCGCTCATTGCCACGGATACGGGCCAAATTGACCGAGGAGGCTTGACATGTTGAGTCCGGATGAGAACAAGCTGCTGTGCCGGGTGGGCCCGGGCACGCCTATGGGCAGCCTCATGCGCGAGTACTGGATCCCGGCGGTTCGCTCGGAAGAGCTGCCGGCGCCGGACTGCGCCCCGCTGCGGGTGCGACTGCTGGGTGAGGACCTGATCGCCTTCCGCGACACCGCGGGCCAGGTCGGGCTGATCCAGAACTCCTGCCCCCACCGTGGCGCCTCGCTCTTCTTCGGCCGCAACGAGGAGCATGGGCTGCGCTGCGTCTACCACGGCTGGAAGTTCGACTGCGCCGGCAACTGCGTCGACATGCCGAACGAACCCGCCGAGAGCAACTTCAAGCACAAGATCAAGCTCACCGCCTACGCCTGCCGCGAGCGAAACGGCATCATCTGGACCTATATGGGTGCGCGAGCCACCCCCCCGCCTCTGCCAGACCTTGAGGCCAACATGCTGGCCGGGTACAGCCTGTCCACCATCCTGCGCGAGTGCAACTGGATGCAGGGCCTGGAGGGCGAGCTCGATACGGTGCACTTCGCCTTCCTCCACTTCGGCCACGGCCGGCTGGAGACGACGCCGCCCCACACGCACAACTACTACCAGGTGAAGCACCAGCCCGCCCGCTTCAGCGTGCTGGATACGGAGGTCGGCGTATCCGCCGGCGCCGCGCGGCCCGCCGAGGAGGACAGCACCTACTGGCGCATCACCCACATGCTGTTCCCGTTCTATGCCATGGTGCCCACCGGCGTGCTGGGCTACCAGGCGCGTTTCTTCGCCTATGTGCCCATGGATGACGAGCACACGCTGAACTGGGAGTGCTACGGCCAGCTGCCGGGCGAAGAAGCGTCGGACGAGCTGCTGCACGAAGCCAACTCCAGCCGCGCCCGCCGCGGTTTGCCGCCACAGGCAGGCTGCCTCCCCAACAGCACGGACCGGTACGGCCGCTATCGGCTGCACGAAAACTCCACCAACGACTACCAGATCGACCGCGGCGCACAGCGCAGGAACGAGATCTACACCGGTATCAAGAACATCCGCACGCAGGATGTGGCCATGACGGACAGCATGGGGCCAATCCTGGATCGCACCGTGGAGCACCTTGGCACGACGGATGCGCTCATCATCCGGGCCCGCCGCCGGCTCATGGCTGCCGCGCGGGCGCTGGTCGAGCAGGGCACCATTCCGCCCGGCGTGGACCAGCCTGAGGCGTACCGGGCGCGCTCCGGCGGCGTTGTGCTGCCGCGCGAGGTGGACTGGTGGCAGCACACCGCGGAGCTGCGCCACCGCTTCTCACCGGCGGCCGCCCGCTAGCTGACTGGCGGCCGCGGCGGCGCCTTCAGTTCAAGCTGGGGCGCTGGGTATCGTCGCGGCCGTCCGGTGGCTCATAGGCCGCCAGCAGGGCCATGAGCGCGCCGCGATCCTGCCCGTCGATGCCACCCTGCAGGGCCGGCTTCGGCTCGGCGTGCGGACGCGCCACAGCGGCCAGGCAGTGCATCAGGGCGCGAAAGATCGACTCCAGCGCGTCAATCGCCTCCCAGCGCGCCGCCAGCACCGGCGACACACCCCGGCCACCCATCATCCTGTAACCCCCGCGCCGCCCTCGGGCAATCGCACGTTCGGGCGCGGTGATCCTCCAACGGAACGGCTCGGTAACGCGGGCGCTGACGGCTGACACATCCATCTGCATCACGGGCGGCTCCTAGCGCGCGGGCGCCACTGCGAGGTGCGTCACAACACCCCTCGCCTGCCACTGATCCGCGCATCTAGAGCCATTCATCACCTAGTCCCATCGTAACAGCAACTGAGCCCCTTGACAATGTCTTCACTCAACCACTAACGCTGCGCTGCTCTCCAAATCCGTTACAAGCCTTCACCGCGAGGCGACGCATCCCACGCGAAATTCCGGAGCGGTTAGGTGGCTGCCTGTCCCTGTATGAGGGACAATGATCTGTACAGAGCGCGTGACCCCTCCTACACTGGCCAGCACACCGAAGCGAGGAGGGCCAGCCCATGCTGAGTGCAGAAGAGAACCGGCTGATCACGCGGGTTGGTCCAGGTACGCCCATGGGCAACCTCTTGCGGCAGTACTGGGTCCCGGCCATGCTTTCGAGCGAGCTGCCTGGGCCGGATTCCGACCCACTGCGCATCATGCTGCTTGGTGAGCAGTTGATCGCCTTCCGCGACACCAGTGGCAAGGTGGGGTTGCTGCAGAACCAGTGCCCGCATCGCGGTGCCTCCCTGTTCTTCGCGCGCAATGAAGAAGTCGGGTTGCGCTGCGTCTACCACGGCTGGAAATTCGACACCACCGGGCAATGCGTGGACATGCCGAATGAGCCGGCTGAATCCAATTTCAAGACCAAGGTTCGTGCCATCGCCTATCCCTGCGTGGAGCGCGCCGGCATGGTGTGGGCCTACCTGGGCCCGCGCAGCGAGCCGCCGCCACTGCCCCACCTGGAAGGCAACATGCTCCCCGATGGCGAATCGAGCAACACCGCCGTGCAGCGCAACTGCAACTGGTTGCAGGCGTTGGAGGGCGACATCGACACCTGCCACTTCAGCTTCCTGCACGGCGGGGCGCTGAAGCCGGAGGACCAGCAGCCAGGAACCTTCTCGTACTACATCCTGAAGGATCGGGCGCCGCGGTACCACCTTGTGGATACCGACTACGGTGCGATGTACGGCGCGTACCGGCCGGCCGCGGAGGGCCAGCAGTACTGGCGCGTGGCGCACTGGCTGTTCCCGTTCTACACCATGCCGCCGCAGGGCCTGCTGGGCAACAAGGCTAATGTGCGCTGCTGGGTGCCGCTCGACGATGAGCACACCATGTTCTTCATGTGCAGCCGCCGATTGCAGCCTGGCCGGCAGCAAGGCGGCGGCAACGACCGCGCGCGGCGAGGCTTGCAGGGCAGCGGCCGCCTGACCCACTCCGCGGATTGGTTCGGGCGCTTCCAGCTGGCCGCGAATGCCGGCAACGACTACCAGATCGATCGCGACATGCAGCGCCGCGGCGACTCGTACACCGGCATCGCCGGCATCCACCTGCAGGACCAGGCCATCACCGAGAGCATGGGCACTATCTACGATCGCGGCCACGAGCACCTGGGAACCAGCGACGGTATGGTGATTCGCGTGCGACGGCGGCTGATCGCGGCGGCTCGCGCACTCGAGCAGGACGGAACCATACCTCCCGGTGTCGACGAGCCTCAGGCCTATGGCGTGCGCTCCGGCGGTGTGTACCTGCCCGATGGCTCCGATTGGCTTGAGGCCACGAAGGATCTCAGGAAGAGCTTCCTCGTGCACGAAGGGCTCGATCCGGCCATCACCGGGGCCATCGTCTAGAGGAATTCATTCCCGGTGTCCGACATCGTTGCCTGCCGGTCGCTGTTGCAAGCGAAGGGTAAGTCAAGGCGTGGCTTCGTTGCGCAACCTGCGAAACGTCACCACCCGCTGGGCCGGCGCCCCAGGCAGGCCGCCAGCCCAATGCCGGCAGCGGATAATCGCTCCGTGTCCAGCGTTGCTCATCTCGTATCGCTGCTGGAGCTGTTCGTCACCGAACAGCAGCTGGGTGTGCGCGAGATGGGCCGCCGGCTCAGTGTCAGCAAGAGCGCCGCGCAACGGCTGGTGAACGAGCTTGGGAAAGCCGACCTGCTCACCAAGGACCAGGAAAGCGGACGCTACCGGCTGGGACTGCGGTTCATCGAATTCGGCTTCATCGTCCAGGCGCGCAGCGAGCTGCTGGATGCGGCCGCTTCCACCATGCGCTGGCTGGCTCGGTTGAGTGGCGAGAGCGTGCACCTGGGCGTGCTGAACGATCTCGAAATCGTCTTCATTGCGCGGGTAGAGGGCAGCCGGAGCGCCACTCCAGCTGCGCACATGCTGCGGCGCAGCGAGCTCTACACCACCAGCCTCGGCAAGGCTGTGCTCGCTGGCCAGCCGGAGGCGACGGTCCAGGCCGTGCTGGAGCGAGGGCTGAGAGCGCGCGGCCCCAACACCATCACAAATGCCGCGGACCTCCGGAGGGAGCTCGGCCTTGTCCGCCGCCGCGGCTTCGCGACCAACCTTGAGGAGCTGGTGGCAGGGCTGCGGTGCGTGGCCGCGCCCATCCGAACCGTGGCTGGGCCAGCCCAAGCCGGGCTGTGCGTATCCGGGCCAACAGAGCGCATGACGCGCACCAGGCTCGAGCAGCTGGCCCCAGCCGTCAAGACGGCCGCGGCCCAAATCGCCGAAGCTCTGGAGGGCTGCCGAGCAACCGCCGGCCAACCCAGACTCAGAGAGCCGCCCCGGTGGCAGCAGGGGCCGGCGGCGTTCAAAGCGCCGTCGCGTCCCGTAATCGGGGACGATCACCTTGACGCGGAGGGGCCAGCCCCTTTCTAATGCCAGCCATGACGAGGCGCTTGTTCCTACGACTGACTGCTGGTGGCTTGGTCAGCCTGCCGACGCTTCTCCAGGCCTGCGGCTCGGGCGCGGCAAGCGCACCCCAGCCAAACGCGAGCTCACCCGGGGCGGGCGGCAGCCCGCAGAGTGTGGCCGCCAGCTCGGTGGCCCCCAGCGCGGGCGCGACTGGCGTGCCGCTGCCGGCGTACGTCCCCTTCAAGGGCGCCAAGCCGGACTTTCCGGGCGGTGCCGACGGCATTATCCTGCCGGGTTACCTGACGTACCCGAAAGAGCAGCCAGCAACCGTGCCCCAGCCCTTCGGCAAGGGCGAGACGGTGACCATCATGACCGAAACGTCCCAGGCTCCGCCCGCTCCGGTAGGAGGAAACGCGGCCTGGCAGCACATCAACAAAGCGATGGGAGTGAACCTCGATCTCACGCCCGTTCAGCTCGCGGATTATCCGGTCAAGCTGAATACCGTGATTGCCGGCGGAGCCTCACAGCTGCCGGACCTGCTGAGCATCGGCACCGGCAAGGGGCTTTCCAACTTACCCCAGCTGCTGTCCACGCTGTTCCAGGACCTCACGCCGTTTCTCGCGGGCGACGCCATAAAGGCCTACCCCAACCTGGCCAGTCTGCCGCCCTTCGCCTGGCGCAACTGCGTCTTCAACGGCAAAATCTACTGCGTGCCCTCGGTATCGGGCGGCGTTGCCGGCCCCGTCATGTTCGCGCACGGGACGTTGACCCAGAGCGTGGGAGGCGTGCAGTTCAAGGACAGCACCGACTTCACGCGCGCCATGAAGGCCCTGACCAAGCCGGGCGCGCAGTATGGCCTAACCGTAAGCGCCGGGCAAACGGCTGGCGTGCCTAACACCGCCTCGTGGTTCACAGAAGTATTCGGCGCACCCAACGACTGGCGGGAATCCGGCGGTAAGCTGACCAAGAATTGGGAGACCGCCGAGTTTAAGGCCGCCATCGGGTTCGCGCGGGACTTGTGGAGCGCCGGCGTCATCTATCCGGGGTCCACCAACCAGGGAGTGGTGGCTGCCGCCGGCACCTTCTACTCCGGCAAAGCGGGGCTGTGGCAAAACGGCTTCGTGATTGGCGACATCGTCTGGAATCATGCCAACTCCACCACCCCCAACTTCACCCTTCAGGCGGTCATTCCTTTCAGTCCGGACGGTGGCAAAACCAAGCCAGTGCACCACCTGGGCAGTGGCGCTTTCTTCTTATCCGTCCTCAAGAAGGCCCCGGAGGACAAGATCAAGCTCGGCTTAGAGGTCCTGAACTGGCTGGCGGCGCCCTTTGGCACCGCCGAGTATCTCCTCAAGATTTATGGTGTCGAGGGCATCGACTTCAAGTACGATGCCCATGGCAACCCTATCGCGACGAAGAAGGGCCTCAGCGAGGGCATCGGGTTCCCCTTGAAAGACCTGGTGAGCCCGCCCAACGTCATGTACGATTCGGCGTCCGAGGATTACGCCAGGGTCATGTACCCGGCCGAGAAAGCCTTGCAGGAGATGGGTGTGCAAAGTCCGGTCGTCGGGCTGTATTCGGAGACCGACGGCGAGAAAGGGACTGTCATGGCCCAAAAGATGGGCGATGGATTGAACGACATCATCTTTGGACGCACCGCTGCCAGCAGCTATGACCAGCTCGTGAAGGATTGGCGCAGCGCCGGTGGCGACCAGATGCGTGCCGAATACGAGAAGGCGCTCCAAGCGTCGCACTGATCGAGGGGTTTCGGACCATGGCTGACACTGGCCGCCTGTGCATTTCCTCGGACTCGCACGTCATTGAGCCGCCCGAGCTGTTCCAAGCGCTGGAGAAGCGCTTCGGCGACAGGGCGCCGCGGATCGTCTTCAATGCGCGATCCGGCCACCAGTTGGACCTGGGCAACGGGCGGCTGGGCCTGCCCATCGGCGGCTTCCTGACGGCAGGCATGGACATCTACTCGGATGAGACGCGGGCGCAAGTGCGGCGCGGCTATGACATCGCCCGGCCAGGCGTGTATAACATCGCCGCCCGGCTGGCCGACCAGGATCGCGATGGCGTGGCCGCTGAGGTGTTGTACCCGAGCGTGATTTTCAACGTGTACCAGCTTGAGGATACGGAGGTGGTGCACGGCGCCTTCGTGGCTTACAACGACTGGCTGCACGACTATGTGAGCCAGGCGCCGGACCGGCTGTTTGGCCTGGGCTCGATCCAGCTGCGGGACCTCGACGCGGGCATTGCCGAGATGGAGCGAGTCAAGCAGCTTGGCTTCGTGGGCTTATGCATCCCCGCCACCGCACCGCCAGACAAGCCCTACAGCGACGCGTACTATGACCGCTTCTGGGCGGCGGCGCAGGCGGCCGAGCTGCCGCTGACCATGCACATCTTCACCGGCGCCACGCCCAACCACGGCATGCCCAACTGGCCCGGCGTCAACTACCCGCTGGCCTACGTGGGTATGGAGGTGAGCATCTCGACCATCATCATGTCCGGCGTGTGCGAGCGCTTTCCGGGCCTCAAGTTCGTGGTCACCGAATTCGAGACCGGCTGGGTTGGCAACCTGCTGCGGCGCCTGGACCACGGCTACCGCCGCACAGGAGGCAGCTCGTTCCCTGGGGTCAAGCTGTCCATGCTGCCCAGCGACTACTGGCACCGCAACTTCCTGGTGACGTTCGAGGACGACCCCATCGGCATCCGCACGCGCGACTTCATTGGCGTACCGAACCTGATGTGGGGCAGCGACTATCCGCACGGCGATTCGATCTTCCCCCGCTCGCAGGAAACTCTGGACCAGCTCTTCGCCGGTCTGCCGGCCGCCGACCGCGCGGCCATCACTCATGGAAATGTGTCGCGGCTCTACAAGCTTCGCGTCGGCACCGCTGTTTAGAAGTCAGTTTTCCGGCTCGCGCTTTTTGACCTCTTAGGCCTTAGCCTGAAAGCGTTGTAGGCAGACCCGCCACGCCTTCGAGCCCCAGAAGTTTGGCCGCAAAGTCATGAGCGGCCCTCGACCGACCCCCTCGGCACTTGCCTCGAATTGAACGGACGTCCCTGGGCACCCCCACCGGGCCGCCGCGGCCTGTTTCCGGCCAACCTTTCCTTCATGCTCATTTCGCGCGAATCCCCCAAACCAACCTCCCTGGGGGTAAGATGACCTGTTGGATGGCGATGCGCGCGGGTCGACCGTTGCCGGAGGCTGAGCGCTGCCCCCGGTGACCGTGCTGCACCTCACGGTCACGCCAGCTCTGGGGCTGGCCCTGTGGGCTGAGCAGATGGCGGACACGCGCGACGGGTGGCGCTTCAGCGCGGATCATGGACTGCGCCAGGCAGTGGCGGCGCTCCTGCCAGGCGACCGTGCGCCGGCTACGCCCTCCATCCCTGACCTGCCGCTGCTGTGGCCTGCCAGGGGGCTGGAGCCAACACCGTCTGACGGGCTGCGGCCCTTCCTGCTGGCTGGCACGCCGGCGCGCACACCGCCGCTGCCCAACCGGCTGGCACAACAGCACGTGGCGGCGCTGCAGGTGTCCGCCGGGCTGGTGCATCGCGTGCGGCCAATGCCGGAGGCACCGTGGCTGCACCTGGGCCACGATGCGCAGTTCTGGGCCGCGCTGGCGGCCGATGCGCTGACGCTCGTCGCCTCCGGGCAGTTCGTCCCTCGCCTGGTGAGTGTGGCCGGTGGTGCCACGTTTCGCTGGCTGCCGCTGGCC
Source organism: Chloroflexota bacterium (assembly GCA_050695655.1). Taxonomy (GTDB): domain Bacteria; phylum Chloroflexota; class JAJPGV01; order JAJPGV01; family JAJPGV01; genus DATKQD01. Next base: position 23,516 of record JBOGTU010000069.1, read on the forward strand.
GAGTACGGCACAGCACTGGCGCGGCTGAACGAGCTGGCGCACGCCATGCCGGATGCCGCGCGGGCCGGCCATCCCAACGCGGCCCCGGGCTACGCCGTCAAGGAAGTGCTCGGTCGCCTGGTTGATGGGCTCGTGCGAAGCGGTGGCATGCGGCGCGACCCACCACTCGCCGGTGCAGCCTGGCACACGCTGCAGGCGCTCACCAAACTGGGGCCGGAGCTGGTGCTGCCGGCGGCCGTGGTGGAGCATCTGGGCGCCGCCGGCACCGAAAGCGCATTGCCGGCCCGCGTCACCTTTCGGGTGGTGCCCGTATCCGATGCTCCGTGGCGCGTGGAGTTCCTGCTGCAGGATCGGCGCGATCCCAGCGTGCTCATTCCCGCGGCCGCCGTGTGGCGGCGCGATCCCCCTGTGCTGGAGCACTTCCGGGCCCGTGGCTACGATCCCGAGGAGCTGCTGCTGCGGGGCCTGGCCAAAGCCAGCACGGTCTCGCCCATCATCCACCGCGCGCTCGAAGATCCAGCGCCCACGGAAGTGGCCTGCAGTGTCGAGGAAGCGTACGACTTCCTCAAGACGCAGGCAACGCATCTGGAGCTGCTGGGCTTCGGAATGCAGCTCCCCTCCTGGTGGCGGCGCCAGGGCAGCCGCTTTAAGCTGGGGGTGCGCGGCCGGGCGCGGGGCGCGGCAGGCCACACCGGCGGCGGCCTGGGCACGGGCAAGGTGGTGCGCTTCGACTGGCAGGCAGCCGTGGGCGACGTCATCCTATCGCGCGCGGAGCTGGAGCGGCTGGCCGCGCTGAAACGGCCACTGGTGGAGGTGCGCGGCCAGTGGGTAGAGCTGGATGGAGACGCGCTCAACCAGGCCCTGGCGCTGCTGGACCAGCCGCGCGATCTGTCGCTGGTTGAGGTGCTGATGCAGGGCTCGCCCTCGGATGCCCTGCCCCTGCTGGGCCTGGAGGGGGAAGGCGACCTGGCGCCCGTGCTGGAGCACCTGCGAAACCACGCCGCCATAGACCAGGTTGCGCCACCTGAAGCCTTTCGCGGCCAGCTTCGCGGCTACCAGCAGCGCGGACTGGAGTGGCTGGCCTTCCTCACTCGCTTCGGTCTCGGTGCCTGCCTGGCGGACGACATGGGCTTGGGCAAAACCGTGCAGGCGATTGCCCTCATCCTGCACCGCCGCGCGCAAGGCCGCTGCCGGCCCACGCTGCTGCTGTGCCCCACCTCGGTGGTGAGCAACTGGCTGCGCGAGCTGGAACGATTTGCCCCCACCCTGCGCTGCCAGGCAATCACCTCTGGCGCCGAGGCCGCTGGCGCAGCCAAACTGGCCCGCGAAGTGAATGTGCTGGTCACCTCCTACGGCGTCGCCAGCCGGCAGTCCAAGGAGCTGGCCAGCGTGGACTGGGATGGCGTAGTCCTGGACGAAGCCACGAACGTCAAAAACGCCGAAACTGCCCGCGCGCAGGCCGCCCGCAAACTCAAAGCCGAGTATCGCCTGGCCCTCACCGGCACGCCAGTGGAGAACCGGCTGTCCGAGCTGCACGCCATCCTCGCCTTCGCGAATCCCGGCTTCCTGGGCAGCGAGCGCGCCTTTCGCCAGCATTTCGCCTTACCCATCGAGAAGTGGAACGACCAGGCCCGGGCGGAAGAGCTGCAGCGCATCGTGCAGCCCTTCATTCTGCGGCGTACCAAGCGTGATCCGGAGGTGGCGGCCGATCTGCCCGAGAAGCGCGAGGCGGAGGTGGTGTGCGTGCTCACGCCGGAGCAGGCATCGCTCTACCAGGCGACCGTAGACGATATGCTGGCCAAGATCGAAGCGGCCGAGGGGATTGAGCGGCGGGGGCTGGTGCTCACCACCATTGCCCGGCTGAAGCAGATATGCAACCACCCGGCGAATTTCCTGGGTGACGGCTCCGCGCTCGGTGGCCGATCCGGCAAGCTGCAGCGGCTGGAGGAGATGCTGGCCGAGGTCGCGCAGCTGGGCGAGCGTGCGCTCATCTTCACCCAGTTCGCCGGCTTTGGCGCCAACCTGGCCACCTACCTGCAAGAGGCCGTGGGCCTGCCGGTGCCGTTCTACCCCGGCGGCTTATCTGGTCGCGCGCGCGACCAGATTGTGGACACCTTTCCGC
>JBOGTU010000070.1:0-5063 GCA_050695655.1 Chloroflexota bacterium
AGCTTCAGATGTCATGACGCCGTGCGTAGCGGCTGACACATAATCGATGGTCCTGTTGAGATCCGCAGACGGAATCCGTAATCAGCTAACCGTGTAGCCGAGAGGAGCATCTGCCCTGGGGGAATCAGCCATGTCCGGCAGATAGCGGAGAGCCCTGGGCCGCCAATTCCAAGGCCTCCTCCGGCAGGCCGAAGAAGTCGCCCGAGGAGAAGACCGACATTTCATAGCGCTCGTTGCTGTAGGTGTAGAAGGCGAACCCCCAACGCTCCTCGTCGCCGAAGTAGCGCAGACGGCAGAGGTGCAGGGGCGTGTTGCGCAACCGGTCCAGGTACCTTTCGCGGGTTTCTGGCCAATCTGGCGGTGGCCAACCTGGCCCAGGCGGCTCGGGTTCGAGGTAGGCATCGATGTAGCAGAACTGGCCGTGAAAGCGAGTGGCCAGTCGCGTATAACTGCCTGCGAACGACTGCGCGGCGTACTGCTGGAGCCGCGCCTCCACCCGCTGCTGCACGGCCCCGGGCACAGACTTCCCACCCCGCTGAGGAGAAAACACCCACTGCCTGCGTGGGATCATGGGCCCATTATCGGCGGACCGAGCAGTCCTCCGCCGCGGGACGGCAGTGTGGTGTGAACGGGGTGGGGCAGGCCTGTGTGGGTTGACATAGCAAGCAGTCTATGATAGAGTAGATCGTGTCACGGGAAGACGAGCTGAGGGCGTCAGCGAGCCCCCCGCTGCTGGCGTCCGTGCCTGCGCCGGGGGTGCTGTTTGGGCATGGTCTGCGGCTGCTCTCTGAGGCTGAGGGTGGCCAGTGGGCGCTGTTCCTGGGGGCCACGCTGCTGTTCCAGTGGGCTGGCAATGACCGGGCCACGCGGCGGCTGGTGGCGGCCCAGATCGTGAATGCCAAGCTGGCCACGCAGGTAGAGGTGGGCCACCTGTTCGGGTTGCACCCCAAGAGCGTGGGGCGCATTGCACGGCACGTCGCAACCGAGGGCGTGGCGGCCACCATCGACCGCTTGCCGGGGCCGCGCGGTCCGCACAAGGTGACGCCGGCAGTGCTGGCCGCGGTGGAGCAGGGGCTGGCGGCCGGGCTGAGCTCGGCGGCCATTGCCGAGGACGTGCGACGGCGTCTGGGTATCTCGCTCACCCGGCAGCATGTGCTTCGTCTGCTGCACCAACGGCGCGAGCAGACGGTTCGGCAGCAGGCCCTGGACCTGGCCGACCAGTTCACTGAGGCGGGGGAGGTCCCGGAAGCGCTGGCTGGTGCAGCCGCCGCCGACGCGCATGGCGAGCCGCCGGACAACGGGCCGGCTGCTGCCGACGGTCCGGTCTTGCCCTTGCCCGGAGAAACGGTCAGCAGCCGCTACATGGGACTGACGCTGTTCTACGTCGCCCTGGAGGTCGGCGGCTTGTTGGCGGTTGCCGAGCAGGTCTACCAGTTCGCCGGGATGGTGCGGTTGGGAGTGCGCCAGGTGTTCCTGGAGCTGTTCTGCCTGGCCCTGCTGCAGGAGGCGACCGTCGAGCGGGTGAAGCACCTGCTGCGCAGCGACCTCGGGGTCGTGCTGGGCTGTGGGCGGGCAGCCTGTGTCCGCACCTTGCGACGCAAGCTGGCGCTGCTGTGCCAGCCGAGGCAGGCGGCTGAGCTGGGGCGGCGTTTGGCCCAGCGCTGGCTGGAGGTCGGGCTGCTCAACGCCAGCTTCCTGTATGTCGATGGCCACATGAAGCTCTACAGCGGCAAGCGGCAGGTCCAGCAGATCTGGAATAGCCAGCGGCGCATGCCGCTGCCGGGCATCGAGCAGTACTTTGTGAATGACCTGCGCGGCCGACCGCTGCTGGTCGTGACGGAGGACATCAGCGGCAATCTGGCCAAGAGCCTGCCCCAGGTCATCCAAGCCATCCGCGAGGTGCTGGGTGACCAGCGCCACTTCACCGTCATCTTCGACCGCGGCGGCTACGACGGCCGGCTGTTCGGCTGGCTGGTGGAGGAAGGCCTGGATTTCATCACCTATCAGCGCGGCGAGGTGGCGCTGGCACGGGACCAGTTCCATCGCCACGAGGTGCGTTGGGAAGGTCAGCGCGTGCGCTTTTGGCTGGCCGAAGACGAGGTCACGGTGGCTGGTTCCGGCCCCTGGCGGCGCATCGTGCTGCGCACTGCCGACGGCCACCAAACGCCCATCCTGACCAGCCTGGGCCCGGCCCTTCGGCCACGCCGGGACGGCAGCCCGAGCGAGACTGGCCTGCCGTCGGCCAGGGTGGTGGCCGTGATGCTGGCCCGCTGGCGTCAAGAAAACTGCTTCAAGGCGCTGCGCACCCATGTTGGCCTGGACGTGCTCGCCAGCCACGCCGCCGACCCGGCCGTGGACCGCGAGGTGCCCAATCCCGCCGTCAAGCTGGCTAAAGGCGAGCTGCAGCGCCTGCTGGCCGCGGCACGCAAGGTCCGAGCGGCGGTGGGCCACACGGTCATGCTGGATACCCAGCAGGCCACAACGAAACAGGCTGAAGCCACACCAACGCGGGCCAGTGGCAAGCGCGCCGAGCGCCGCGGCCTCACCCAGGCGGCCTTACTGGCTCAGCTGCAGACCGTCCAAGCCGACATCGCCCAGGCGCGCGAGCGGCTCAAGGGCCTGCCCCAACGGGTCCAACTGAGCAGCCTGGGTGACCTTCCAGCAACGCCGCGCTTGGAGGCCAAGGTCCTCACCGGCACGGTCAAGGTCGCTGCCTACAACGCGCAGCTCTGGCTGGCCGACCGTCTCGCTCAGCACTACCCGCGAGCCAATGACCGCCATGACCTGGTGCGCGCATTCGGGCAGCTCTCTGGCGCCATGACCCGCGAGCCTGACGGGACCCTCCGTGTTCGCCTGGACCCACCTGACATCCCCCTCCACCGTCGGGCCCTGGCGGGCCTGTGCGACGACCTCAACCACGCTTCACCGCACTTTCCCGGCACGGATATTCCTCTCGCCTATGAGGTCGCCAGGGAACATTTCAGGTCCGTGATTTCGGGACCAATGTCATGACATCTGAGCTTAGGTCTGCTCGCGTCAAGTCAATGCCACTTGTTCGACTTTCAACCCTGCGTTTTCGTCCAGTTGGCGATTCGCTCGAAACTCGCGCCGGAACAAGGTGACCCAACTGCGCTGGCAATTAAAGATCAATACCAGTCCTCGTTTCGCTCTTCCATAGAGGCACTAGCGGGGGCGCAAGGCCGCCTTGAGCCGTATGGGTTCAGTCTTTATTCCGAATCCGCCATCACAACTGAGGTGTTGGATTTGAATTCTGAGATGGACTCAGTGGTGACAACCAGCCTCTCGACTGCAGAGCCCGATGTCTTCATTTCGTACGCCAGCGAGGATCGGCTGGCAATCGCGCAGCCACTTGCGGAAGCCCTTCAAGCGCAAGGACTCGTTGTTTGGTACGACCGGTTCGTGCTGACTCTAGGCGATAGCTTGAGGGAAAAGATAGACGACGGGCTCGCCAAGTGCCGATTCGGGATCGTCATTCTGAGCCCACGATTCTTCGCAAAGTCTTGGCCTCGGCGAGAACTTAATGGGCTTGCCGATCGTGAGGTTGCAGGCGGGTCGAAAGTGCTCTTACCGGTCTGGCACGACATCGACCACGACGGCGTGGCCTCTCATTCGCCGCCTCTAGCGGACAAGCTGGCCGTCAGCACGACCGATGGCCTTGATCAAGTCGTGCAACAGATCCTTGAGGTTGTTCGCCCCAATTCCGGTCCGGCATCCGTTGCGCCAAGCGCAGTTACGACCCAACCCATGCTGACTGAACCGGACCGCAGCTCCCCAGCGCCGTTCGATGTCACCGCGGGACCAAGTGCTGACTTGCACGTCGAATCCGTCGAGGTGCTCGAAACTGGAGACGAGCCTGGGCAGCGGCCGGTGCTGCGCATTCGAGTGACGAATGTAGGAGAACTCACGGCAGTAGCGGTTCTTTGGCACCTGCAACACCCCCAGATTTGGTTCGATCGATGCGGTCCTGTCGGTTCGGACCCCAATCCAGAGTGGAACAACCGGCGATGGAGTGGCAGAGGCAGCGCCCTATTAATTAAGGCGGGGGCCACGGTTGATATCGGCGTCCTCGCGCGCGAATGGTCAAACACGCCGCCTCATGCCCGCGCCCTACTAACCCTGGAATACGCCAGTCCGCCCGGTCAGCTTTGGCAGACAAACGCCCTTGTGTATGTCGGCGGCCAAACTTGGCCGTTCAGCTGGGACCGCCTGCAGTTTGGGGTGGACCACGAAAGACAAAGCGGGCGAGAGCGGTTGGATCATCGACGAATTCACGAAGATCGCCTGCGACCGGATGACGAGTTGCTACATGGTCCTCCGTAACTAAGGAGATTCGATTGGCGAACGCATTCGATAAGAAGATCGAGCGACTCCAGGGTCGTTTGATGCTCACGGCCCCGGGAAAGGAGCGTAACCGCCTCCTCCTGAAGCAAGATGATGGTGCGGCCCAAGAAGCCGCTACTCCAGCGGGTGAAAGTCCCGCCAGCGCAAGTTGTCCAGTGCGGCGCTGTAGCACATACCGGACGCTCAAGGAGGTGACAAATTGGGTGAAAGCTCCGGTGTACACGTCCTGGCGGCCGAGCGTAACCCAGTGTAGGGTGCCTCAGGTCGAATCTGTCCAGAGGGCTAGCAAGTCGAAGGGCTGTGCGATTGAGCTTCGAGAGCTTCCCACCCAGAGCAGAGTCCTGCTCTGGGGGTCGCGTCCCGCTGGTGCTGTAAAAGTGGACGGGCAGTCTTCGGGCTGAACATATCTTAGGCGGTCAGGCTCGTCGGCTGGCGGGCAGCAGCTTTGGCGAACTGGAGGTGTTGCAGCTGTTGGCGCTGGATATCGCTGAGACCGAGACCATGGGCGGCGCCAATGACCAGGTCCAAGACCGCCCAGCACAGGCTGAGGCAGCTCGTCTCTCCAGGAAAGCGACCCATCACCTTGGTTCTTCGTCGCACTTCCTCAAGGGAACGTTCCAGGAGGTTGGTGCTGCGCAGCCGGCGGCGCAAGCGCGTGCACAGCGCTGGCAGGTCATCGGCCAGGCAGGCAGCCGCGCTGG
>JBOGTU010000071.1:0-4534 GCA_050695655.1 Chloroflexota bacterium
CCACGCTCGGCCCCAAGGGCCGCAATGTCGCGCTCGACAAGAAGTTTGGCGCGCCGACCGTCACCCATGATGGCGTGACCGTCGCCAAAGAGATTACGCTCGAAGACCCCTTCGAGAACATGGGCGCGCAACTGCTGAAGGAAGCCGCCACCAAGACCAACGATGTCGCAGGCGACGGCACCACCACCGCGACCGTGCTGGCCCAGGCCATGATCACCGAAGGCCTGCGGAATGTGGCGGCTGGCGCCAACCCGATGATCGTCAAGACGGGCATCCAGAAGGCGGTGGACGCCGTCGTGGCCGAGGTTCGCGCTCGCAGCAAGCAGGTGACGACTAAAGAAGAGACGGCCCAGGTGGCCAGCATCTCCGCGGCCGATCACGAGGTAGGCCAGTTGCTGGCGGACGTCATGGAGAAGGTCGGCAAGGATGGCGTCATCACCGTCGAAGAGTCCAAGGGCCTGAAGTTCGAGACGGAATACGTCGAGGGCATGGAGTTCGACCGCGGCTACATCTCGCCCTACATGATCACCAATGCGGACCGCATGGAGGCGGTGCTGGAGAACCCGCACATCCTGATCACGGACAAGAAGATATCGGCCATCGCGGACATCCTGCCGCTGCTCGAGAAGCTCGTGTCCGTGGGCAAGACGCTGCTGGTGATCGCCGAGGACATGGAGGGCGAGGCGCTGGCCACGCTGGTGGTGAACAAGCTGCGCGGCACCCTCAACATCCTGGCGGTCAAGGCGCCTGGCTTCGGCGATCGCCGCAAAGAGATGCTGGAGGACATGGCCATCCTCACCGGCGGCCAGGTGATCTCCGAAGAGGTCGGCCTCAAGTTGGAGAACACGCAGCTCAACCAGCTGGGTCAGGCGCGGCGCGTTACCAGCAACAAGGACAAGAGCGTCATTGTGGAGGGCAAGGGCAAGAGCGAGGCCATCCAGGCGCGCATGAAGCAGATCAAGGCGCAGATCGACGAGACCACTTCCGACTACGACCGCGAGAAGCTGCAGGAGCGGCTCGCCAAGCTCTCGGGCGGCGTCGCCATCATCAAGGTCGGCGCGGCCACCGAAGTGGAGCTGAAGGAGAAGAAGCACCGCGTAGAGGATGCCCTCTCGGCAACGCGCGCGGCCGTGGAAGAGGGCATTGTGCCCGGCGGCGGCGTGGTGCTGGCACAGTGCGTCTCGGCGCTCGACGGCCTCAAGCTGGAGGGCGATGAGCAGGTGGGCGTGAACATCGTTCGCCGTGCCTTGGAAGAGCCGCTGCGACAGATCGCCACCAACGCCGGCAAAGAAGGGTCCGTGATCATCAACACTGTGCGCGGTGGGGAGCAGGGCCACGGCTACGACGCCTTGAACGACAAGTTCGTGGACATGTTCGCCGCGGGCATCATCGACCCCGCCAAGGTCACGCGCTCGGCGCTCGAGAATGCGGCCTCCATTGCCGCCATGCTGCTGACCACGGAAACGCTGATCACGGACAAGCCGGAGAAGAAGGAGGCCGCTGCGCCCCCGATGCCGGAGTACTAACCGTAGGCACAATGCCGCCGAACTCGCGGCGAGCATCCGGTTGCGCTGGAAGCCTTCACCCGCCTCAGCGGGAAGGGGCAGGGTGGAGGCCCCTCCAGCGCCAATCACGGAGCGCTCATTCGGGGACGCCGCGTAACCCGCCACGGAAGATGAGCCTGGTGCGCTGAACCCTGGTGGGCTGTGGCGTGCCACTCATTGGACTGGTGGGCTGAGCACCGTCGAGGCGAAGAGGAGTCGGGAGAAACGTTCCCGGCTCCTCTTTTGTTACGCGGAGTGTGACATTTGATACATCTAATGGCGTTTATGTTTGTTGCTCAGAACCAACAAAGAGTTGACACTCAGTGGACCGTTCCCGTAGAGTGAAGTTCGCTTTTCTGTGGCGGGTGCGCCCCCCAGCTTGAGGATGCTGGGGCCAAAAGAGGAGAGACAGAGAAGACGTTCGGCAGTCCCCGAGAGTTGGACGAGCCGAGGCCGAAGCGGTGCACGCTCCGGCGGTCGTGGGAATGAGCCCGCGGCGATGACTGCGTGAAACGGCCTAGTAACCGCGCGATGGTGCTTGTGCTGTGTCAGGAGAGAGCTCATAACTTCTGCCTTACGTCCCGCTCTCGCGGCTCTTGCCGGCAGCATGGTTGGTACCCTGCTGGCACTGGGATTGACTCTCGGTTCGCCCAGTGTGGTGGCCGCCGCCGCGCCGGCCGCGCGGGCGGATTACGATGTGCCGCTTGGGCATTTCTATTCCCAGGGCGCGAGCGTTTCGGCCGGCCAGCCTCTGGTTGGCTTCACCATTTCGGATGATGGCGGCATCCCCATGTGGTCCGAGTTCGAGCGCCTGGGTGGCACGGACGTGCTGGGCTATCCCATATCCGGCCGTTTCGTCTACGGCGGGCGAGTCACACAGCTCACGCAGAAGAGCGGGCTGGTATGGTGGCCGCGGCATCAAGAGGCGCGCCTGCTGGATATCTTCCGCATCCTGCATGACAGTGGCAAGGACGGCTGGCTTCAGCTCAAAGGCATTCCGGCGGTGGCCAGCTGGCCCAGCGAAGCCGGCAAGACCTGGGCGCAGGTTTCGCGGCAGCGCTATTTGCTGCTGAACGTCAACCCGGCCGTGAAGAACGCCTATTTTGGCGTGGCCGATCCGGTGAACACCTATGGTCTGCCCACCTCCAACTGGCTGGATACCCCGCTGGCGCACGTGCTGCGCTTCGATAACGTGGTCATCCAGCAGTGGACGACGGCCGTGCCATGGGCAACCGCGGGGCAAGTGCAGCTGGCCAATGGCGGCGAGCTGCTGAAGGAGAGCGGCGTACTGGGCAAGGTGCCCTTCAACCCCGAACCAGCGCCTTCGGTTAACGGTACCCCGGCCGGTACGGCCGTGATCAGCTACTACGCCGATGTGTTCCAGGGCCGCCACACGTCCAGCGGCGACATCTTCTCGCAGAGCAAACTTTCGGCCGCCAGCAATGCCTTTCCGCTGGGCACGCACCTGCGGCTCTCCACTCTGGACGGGCACCACTCGGTGGAGGTGGTGAATGACGACCACCCGCCCTCCTGGAACCACCGCATCGACCTCAGCAAGGCAGCCTTTCGGGCGCTGTACCCGCTCTCCTCAGGCGTGGGGACCGTGCAGGTGGACCGGCTGCCCTAAACCCTGGCGTGTGGCGTAACCCAGGTGAGGGCCGGCGGCGCCGGACTGGTGGAGACGGGCCGCGGGGCGCGGCTGCTCAGCAGGCCCAACAGGCCGAAGGCCATGCAGGCTACCAGTAGGATGAGCACCAGGATCAGCAGCAGGCGATTTTTGGGGTCCTGGGCCACGCTGGGCCGGCGCTCCGGTGGCAGCAGTGGCCGGCCGCAGTATTTGCAGAAACGGCTGTCCGGCGAATTTTCCTCGCCACAGGCGAAGCAATTGAGGGAAGTGTTCTCGGCCAAGCGCTTAGAAGTTTGGCCGCAAAGCCATAAGCGGCCTCCACAGTCCCCCGACAGGCTCTCTCGAATTGAAGCGACGCTCCTGGGCAACCCCACCCGGCCGCCGCGGCATGTTTCCGGCCAAACTCCTAGGAGTATATGAGCGCTATGATCGACAGGGATGGAACGAAGTTAACGATGGCGACCAAGGAAGAGATCACTGAGGCACTGAAGCAGGTCTACGACCCCGAGCTCAACATCAATGTGGTTGACCTCGGCCTCGTGTATGGCACCGAGTTGGACGACCAGGGCAACGTGAAGATCACCATGACACTCACCTCGCCCGGCTGCCCCATCGGCCCCATGGTGGGCGAGATGGTGCAGGATGCGCTCAGCCCGTTGGAGGGCATTGGCACGGTGGATGTAGACATTGTCTGGACGCCGCCGTGGCACCCCGGTAAGATGAGCGAAGACGCCAAAATGGAGCTGGGCTTCGGGGGCTTGTAGGCCGCCACTCCTCGCCCTGGTGCGCGCTCTGGGTTGAGGGACGTGGTCCGGGTGAAGCGGCCTCCGACAACGGCGCGAATTTCGTGACGGTAGAGGTTGGGTCGGAGCGGCGGTGGATGGGACGGCCGCCTCGGCCGCATGGAATGTGGGCTACCGATAGGCCTGCTGATACTCGGTACGGATCTCATCTCCACCACCGCTCTTCCAGTCCTTGACCAGTTGGTCGAAGTCGCTGAGCGGGCGTCGCCCCGCGACGATGTCGCCCACGCCGGAGGCGAACGTATGGTCGATGACGACACCCTTCTCCAGCTGTGTCGGCGCGTAGAGGCCCACCGTCGGGTCGTCGATGCCGGCGGCGACCATGGCCTTCTCCGCATTCTGCATCACGGGCGCGAAATCAGGATTCTTCGGGTAGTAGAGATATTGCGGTGGAGTGCAGATGTAGGGCCAAACCAGGTTAGCGTCCTGATGACCGGTACTTGTGAGGATCGGGTTGCCCTTGTCATCGCGGGTGTAATCCACATCCTTGATGCCATACCGCAACAGCAGATGCTCGGCCGTTCCGAACGGCGCGGCGAAATAGTTGATGACCCCAAGCA
>JBOGTU010000072.1:0-20300 GCA_050695655.1 Chloroflexota bacterium
CGGATCCACTACCGGCCCGCGCGCAGTGTTGATGAGGACGGCGCTTGATTTCATGAGCCCCAGCGCGCGCGCGTCGATGAGATGATGCGTCTCGGCCGAGAGTGGCAGGTGCAGGCTCACGAAGTCCGCCTCGCGCAGCAGGTCGTCCAACTGCCGGTATTCGACTCCGTACGCGCGCTCCTTGTCGCTGGACTGGCGCGGCGCCGAGTAGATCACGCGCATGTCAAAGCCGTGCGCGCGGCGCGCCATGGCACAGCCGATGCCGCCCAGCCCCACAATGCCCAGCGTGGCGTGGTGAACGTCCGGCCCGAGCAGATCCAGAGGGCTCCAGGTGCGCCACCTGCCGGCGCGAATGAAGTCCACCCCCTGGGGCAGCTGGCGCGCGGTGGCCAGCAGCAGAGCAAATGCCAGGTCCGCCGTTGTTTCTGCCAGTACGCCGGGCGTGTTGCCCACCACGATGCGGCGCTGCGTGGCGGCTGTCACATCCACGTTGTCGACGCCCACGGCATAGTTGCTGATCACGCGCAGGTGCGGCGCCGCGTCCATGAACTCCGCATCCATCCGGTCCGTGATCAGGGACAGAATGCCGGCCAGCCTGGGCGCGCGGGACCGTATCTCTTCGCGTGGCGGCGGCAGCTCGTCCGGCCACACCTCCAGCTCGCACGCATCCCGCAGCAGCGTCAGCCCGGCCTCCGGCAGTTTGCGCGTCACAAACACCTCAGGCTTCACATTCACCGCCGGCACCGTACACGCTCACGCCGATTACGGTAACATTCTCACCGCTCAGCGCGGCGCATCGCCCGAGGGACGGCCGGCGCCTCAGCTGGCGAGCGCGCTGGGGGAGCCGGCGTCGTATTCGGGAATCCAGGTGAGGCCGCGGCCGCTGTGATCGCTGCTGAAGCGGCGGCGCAAGGCAATGCCAACGTCACGCTTCAGCGCGGCCAGGGGCGACACCAGGTGATTGTCCACACCGCGCTCTCGCGCCTCCACCACCACCCGGCTGGCCCGTGGCCGGCGCGATCGCTCGTACAGCTGCAGCGCGGCCGGGATGTCGGATGGCTGCGAACTGAGCGCGGCGGCCAGCACACAGCCATCCTCCATGGCCTGGCAGGCGCCCTGGCCGAGGTAGGGCAGCATGGGGTGCGCCGAGTCGCCCAGCAGAGTGACTCGCTCGGACGTCCATTGCGGGATGGGGTCGCGATCGTACAGCGCCCACTTGTACCAGATCTTGCTGGCCGAGAAGAGGCGGGCGAGCGACTCGTGCCAGCGGTTGTAGCGCTGGATGGGCTCCTCGCGGTCGCACTCAGTGATCCACGATTCGTGCTTGTAGGTCTCGTCGTCGTGGTGAGCCACCACATTGATGAGCTCGCCACGGCGCACCCGGTACACCACAATCGCACCGTGCGGCCCCAGCCAGGTGCAGTTATCCGAGCCGAGCGTGCCCCCGGGCACGGCGTCCACCGGAATCACGCTGCGATAGCATATCTTGCCGGTGAAGCGCGGCGCGTCCGCTCCAAAGAGGCTGGTGCGCACCACCGAATGGATGCCGTCCGCGCCGACTATGGCGTCGGCCTCGATCTCGGTGCCGTCGGCGAACGTGGCGGAGGCCACGGCACCATGGCTGGCCACGGAGGCGCAGCGCGCCCCCAGGCTGACCAACTCCTTGGGCAGGCCAGCCGCGAGCACGTCCAGAAGGTCGGCTCGATGCACGCTGCAGCCGCTCGCCCCATAGCGCTCGGCCGCTTCACTACGCGCATTGCGGGAGATCACGCGGCCGCTCCTCCAACTGCGCAGCAGCTGGTACTCGGACTCCCAGGCCACGTCACGCACGGGCTGCTCCAGCTCGAGCGAGCGCAGGGCCTTCAGCGCATTGGGCCCCAGGGCCACGCCGGCGCCAATCTCTTTAAGCTCCGGCGCGGCTTCGTACACGTGCACGTCAAAGCCACGCCGCTGTAAGGCGTGGGCCGCGGTCAACCCCCCAATACCACCACCAATCACCGCGATGCGCGCTGCTCGAGCCACCGTTCTGCCTCCTGCCGGGTTGGACCGGCAAGGCAGTATATCGCCTGCGTGAGGCGTGCTCTCATGGCACAATGCCGGCATGTCGAGCGTGAACCCCGCCGAAGCATTTGCCACCCTCTCCGAGCTGCGCGCCGCCGCCAAGGAGAAGCTGCCAAGGGATATCTGGGGCTACGTCGCTGGCGCCGCGGGGGCCGAGGCCACCCGGCGGCGCAATCGCCGGGCGGTGCGGCGCCTGGCGTTGCAGCAGCACGTGCTCACGGATGTGCGCGAGGTCGACACCGGCGTCACACTCTTCGGCGCCCAAGTGGCCGCGCCCATCATCGTGGCGCCCATGGGCGGCCTGGCGACGGGCTGGCCGGATGGTGAGCTGGAGATGGCGCGCGGCGCCACGGCGGCCGCCCACCTGCACACGGTGAGCGGGTCATGCCTGTGGCCTATGGAGGACAGCGCCGCGCTCGGCGGTCCGCTCATCTTTCAGCTGTACTTCCATGGCGACCGCGACTGGGCGGCGGCGCGCCTCGCCCGAGTGCAGGCAGCCGGCTACCGCGCAGTGGCCCTTACTGTGGACTCGGCCGTGTACAGCCGGCGGGAACGCGATCTCGTGAACCGCTACCGGCCCCGCGCCCGCACTGGAGGCTCGGAGCCGCGCGGGCCGGACGATACCTATCCCGCGCGGCTGACCTGGGATGACGCGGCCTGGGTGAAGAACATGCTGCGCGTGCCCTTCGGCCTCAAGGGCATCATGACGGCGGATGATGCCCTGCGCTCGTTGGACCTGGGCGCGGAATTTGTCTGGATATCCAACCACGGCGGGCGCCAGCTGGATGATGGTCTGGCCACCATCGATCTGCTGCCGGCCATCGCCGCGGTGGTTGGTGGGCGCGTGCCGATCATCATCGACGGTGGCTTCCGCCGTGGGTCCGACGTAGTGAAGGCCCTGGCGCTGGGCGCCAGCGCAGTGGCGATGGGCCGTACCCTCTTCTACGGGCTGGCCGCTGCCGGCTCCGCCGGTGTGCAGCGCACGCTCGATCTGCTGGACCTCGAGCTGCGCATCACTCTGGCCCTTATGGGTCGCACGTCGCTCCGCGAGCTCTCCCCGGACGATGCAGCTGCTGGCCGGAATTAGGCGGCATGGAAATGGGAGGTGAGAGGTGAGAAGTAAGAAGGCTTATTCGTCCTTGCCGTAGTGCAGGCGGCGATAGGGGATGGTCGGCACGGCGCGCGAGATGCGCGCGTCGATGACCATGGGCCCCGGCGCGGCCAGCCATTCCCTCGCGGCGGATCGCACCTCGTCCACGGTTCGCGCCAGGCAGCCGCGCCCGCCGAAAGCCACGGCAACCGCGCCGATGTTGGGTGTGGTGATGGTTGCCAGATCGGCCCGCATGTTGGTGCTCAGCATCTTGTGGTACTCCGATCCCAGCGCCTGGTCGTTCAACACCACGATGAGCAGTGGCAGGTTGTGGCGCACGGCCGTCTCAATTTCGGCCAGATGCATGAGAATGCTGGCGTCGCCATCCAGCAGCACCGCCGGCCGTCCCGTGCAGGAAACGGCGCCCATAGCCGCCGGCAGCATTTGGCCGATGCAGCCGAAGAAGTGGCCAGCCAGGTAGAGTGACCGGGGCCGGTTCATGAGCATTACCGCGAAGCCAGCGCTGGCGCCGCTGCCCGAGACGAGATCGATCGTCGCTGGCAGCACGTCGTCCAGGGCGCGGCACACGTCTCGCGGGTCCAGCGCGCCGGGTTCGATGGTGAAGGGCGTGGGATCCGCGAACTGATTGGCCAGCCTGGCCTGGACTTCCGGCGTTCGGAAGCCGGCACCGGCCGTGCCTCGGCCCCCCAGGAGCCGTGTCAGGGCTTCCACCGCCAGCCGGGCGTCGCCCTGCACGTAGCAATCCGCGACGCGCCCGCCGCCCATGAGCAGATGGGGCTTGGTGTCGAGCTGAATGTAGCGGGCATTGGGGAAGATGTAGCCCTGCTCGGTGGTGTAGCGGTTGAGGCCGGCGCCCACGCCGATAACGCAGTCAGCTTGCTCAAACAGCTCAATCGCCGCGCGCGTGCCGTAGAAGCCCGAGATGCCCGCGTGGTACGGCTCGCCCGCCAGCCACGTCTTGGCCATGAGGGTGGTGGCCAGCAACGCGCCCAGGCGTTCGCCCAGCCGCAGCACGGCTTCGCGAGCGTCCGCCCACACGGCGCCCCGGCCAGCCACGATCACCGGCTTGCTGCTGGCCGCGATGATCTTCGCGGCCCGCTGCAGCGCTGCCTCGTTGGGAGCCATGGGATCCGCGCCGATGAGTGAGGTGGAGGGCACGTACGGCTCCTCACCCTCCGGCATGGCCTTCTGCTGCATGTCCATAGCGGCATTCAGCATCACCGGCCGGAACTCGGTCCGCGCGATGTAGAAGGCCTTGCGCACGGCATCTTCAGCCGTTTCGGGCGAGAGCACCCGCACAAAGGCGGTTTCGCAGGCTTCGGCAAAGCGTGCCTGGTCGTAGCGCTGGTTGTATTCTTCGTCGGCCGTGGGCGACTCGCCCACGAATGCCACCAGGGGCGATTCCGCGCGGGCGGCCGTCACCAGCGCCGTAGCCAGCTGGGTAACGCCCGGCCCGCAAGTGGCGGTGGCCACGCCGGGCGTGTGGCTGGTCCGCGCCCAACCATCGGCCATGCCCAGGCCGGCGCCCTCATGGCGCACCTCCACCAGCTCCACGCCCACCTCATCCAACGCCTGCATCCAGTGCATGTTGCCGTCGCCCATCATGCCGAATACCGTGCGTGTGCCCTCGGCCGCGAAGGCCCTGGCCAGCGCTTCGTACACCTTCATCGCCCTGTTTTCCTCCCGTTACTGCTGCTGCGCGGTTGCCGCCGCGCAACGCTCGGCCAGCGCCGTGGCGAACTCGGCCGACATGCGCCGCACCACCGCGCTGGCGCCGCTCTCGATGAGCGATGCCAGCCGGCCGCTGATGTCTACGCTGCCGGAAATAGCCACGTGCGCGCCCGGCTGCCCTGGCGTGTCCTGCACGTCGAAGGTGGCGCTGGCCTGCACCCGGGCGCCGCCCAGCGTGTCGCGCCCCTGGGCAGTGAAACGCCCGTGCAGAGTGGCGTCGTCCATCTCCAGCGCGACACGCGTGCGGAACGTCACTTTGGTGGGCCCAAACTTCACGCCCACGCTGGTGTCGAAGCTGCCATCCGCCTGCTGGTCACCCAGCTGCGCGCCGGGCACGCAGGGCACCACCTGGCGCGGGTCCGACAGCACCGCCCACACGGTGCGCGGCGCCGCCGGCACGTCGAAGCCCTCCTCCAGCGCAATCATGGCCTTGCGGCCAGTGTACTGGGAAATGGGAGTTGGGAATTAAGAATTGGGTATCACGCTCCCGCTGTGCTTCCGTACTGTGACTGAGCCTTAGTCTGGAGTAGCTGCTCCCAGGATTATCTGTCCGCTGATGGGCTCACCCACCAGGCCCACCCCCCTAGTTGCGCAGCAGCTTTACCAGGCCATCGAGTAAGGCTCGCCGCGCTCTCGCGGCATTCTCAGCGCCGCCATACAGAGTTGTGTGCACGATTGTTCCTTCAGCGTAGGCGAAGACTTCCTGGGCCACGAGCTGTGAATCCGTCTGCGTCGCGATCCAGCCGTTCGCCCGCGGCGCCTCGACGAAACGCGCTGCCTCATCTCGCCAGCGCACGTAGGTGCCCGCCAGCTTAGCCATGGCTTCCGTGTCGTCGCGATGCTGCTGATGGAAGTCAACCATGACGAGCACCCACTCGGTCAGGCCATCAGGAGACGTCGCGAAATGCCCGAAGACGCGCTCCAGGAGTTGCTCGAGCGGCGTGGTCGACGGGTCGACCTCCTGCGCCAGCTTGGACCAATCGCCCCGCAGACGCTCGCGGGAGGCGATTACGTGCCAGAAGCAGTCTGCCTTGTTGGTGAAGAGGTGGTAAAAGGCACCGGCCGTGTAGCCTGTGCCGGCCACTATATCGGCGACGGTGGTCGCTGCATACCCCTTGATCTGAAAGCTGTGCATAGCTGAACGCACGAGAGCGTTGTAGCTCGCGTCGCGCTTGTCGTCCCACTTGGTCTTGCCGGCGCGAATCACTTCTACATTAGACTACCCGAACCGCTGATACTATATTCGTTTATCAATGCAGGTAAACTATGGTCCTGGGTGGCAAGCGAGCTGAGCTGACAAGCGGGCTGAGTTGAATGGAAAGGTGAGTGTGGTCAGGTCCGGTCGGTGGGTTGAACTCCTACGGCGAGATGCCGGCTGGCGCAGTCCCGTGCTTGTCCTAAGCGCCGTTGCCGGCATCGCTTGGGCCGGCAGCTCGGTTATGGCCCCGCTGCTGCCGTTGTTCGCGGAGTCGCTTCATGCTCGGCCGCTGGGGCTTGGCCTAGCCATTAGCGCCTATGCGTGTGCCGGCATTTTCGGCTCTTTGCTCGCGGGAGCACTTGGCGGCCGATGGCCGATCATGCTGTTTTTGTCTGGCGGCTTAGTTCTGGAGGGCTTCAGTAATCTGCTCATTGCTGGTGTAGGCACACTCGCCGGTCTCGTAGGCTTGCGCGCCTTGGCGGGCCTGGGGGCGGGTGCGACACTGGTCGGCACCCGAGCGTACATTGCCCGCACCAGTGAACCGGATCGGCTCGCCTTCGTCAACGGAACCGTTTCGGCAGCTGAGTCAGGCGGCCAGGCGCTGGGGCCACTGCTGGGCGGCATCGTGGCGACGCTCAGCAACCTCAGGCTGCCTTTTGTGGTGGTGGCGATTACGAGCGCGCTGGCTGCATCGGTCTCGGCGCTGCTGCCGCACGAGGGTCACGCCGCGACCGACGCGCAGGCCAACCCTGCTCCGGCTGCCGCTGCCCCACGGCAGAGTAAGCTGGCGCTTCTATTGCTCTCGCAGTTCCTGGTACTGGCCGCCTACGGCGGAGTATTCACGATTTACCCATTGTTCGCCACGCAACAAATGAGCTGGTCGGTGCTGGACGTTGGCTTGCTGGTGTCGGCCTTCGGGTGCGGGGCGATTCTCATAGGGCCTCGGCTGGCACGGCTGGCCGATCGCACAAACCGGGCCGCGGTTGGCACGTTCTGTTTGTGGGCCGTAGCGCTGTGGCTTGCCTTGACGCTTGAGCTCGCCCCCAGCGCGGTGATATTTGCCCTTGGATTTGCCGCCGGCGGGGCGTTTGCCGCTTACAACGGCGCTTGGTATGCGCTGCTGACCGCGAGCATCCCACCGGCGATGCAAACCAAAGTCCTGGCCGTCGTGCTGGCTGTTTCCCAGCTGGGCGTCGTCGCCGGCGCCACAGCATCGTCTGCCGCCTGGCAGGTCTGGAGCATCGTCGTGGGACTGATGGTGGTAGTCGCCGCGGCCCTGATGGCCTCGGCAACGATGGCTGTTCTGTGGAGGACGGAAAGTAGGCCGCCAAGCCGTGGGCAAGGTGACGATGCCGGCGGTACAACGCCGGGCAAACAAGTGGAAGGCCGTTGAACCCGTTCACGTTCTTGCGAGTGGCTGGGCGGCTCAAGCGCATGCGGGAGCATGACCGCTGGACCAAGGAGGAGCTGCAGGCTTATCAGATGCGGCAGCAGTGGCACGTGCGGGCCCACGCGTATGCGCGCTCGCCCTTTTATCAAGAGTTCCACAAGGGTGCCTATGACGCCCCGCTCAGCGAGCTGCCGCCCCTGAGCAAGATTCGCATGATGGAGCAGTACGATAAGTTTGTAACGGATCCCGCGATACGAGTCGACGACGTCCATCAGCACCTCCTCAACCTCAAGGGCGATGGTCGGTTCCGCCAGAGATACCGGCTGGCAGCTACATCCGGAACGACAGGGCAGCCAGGGCTGTTCCTGTACGACACCGATGAATGGCTGTGGATCATGGCCTCCTTCTGGCGCGCCCAGGAGCTGAGCGGCAGGCACGTTGACCTGCGACGGCGAGCAAAGATGGCCTCTCTGGGCGCGATCGCCCCCTACTACATGACTACCAGGGTGGCCGCGTCGTTGCACAGTTGGTGGACGCCGGAGATCCGCTTGGACGTGACTGAGGACTTCGGGCGCCTAGCCGAGGCGCTCGGCGGCTGGCAGCCCGAAGTCCTCGCCTCCTACCCGTCGGTGATCGCCAGGCTGGCGGCAGAACAGATCGCCGGGCGCCTGAAGATTGCTCCACAGCGCATCTTCACTGGCGGCGAGCCGCTGTTCCCGGAATGGCGCTCGCAGCTCGAAGCCGCCTGGGGCCGGTGCGTGTACGACCTCTACGCCGCGACCGAAGTGGGCGCTGTAGCGGCGGAGTGCGCGGAGCATCGCCTGCACCTGATGGAGAACCTGTTTATCGCTGAGGTGGTGGACGCCGACGATCACCCAGTGCCGGACGGTGAGACCGGCGAGAAGCTGCTCGTGACCATGTTTCATCGAAAAACGCAGCCTTTGATCCGTTACGAGTTGAGCGACTGCCTGGTGATCTCGCCTGAGCCATGTCCCTGCGGCCGGCCCTTTCGGGTGATCGACCGTATCCAGGGGAAAACCGAACATCTCTTTCCGCTGGCGGGGCGGGACGGCGGCAGTGTTTCCCTCCACGTGTTTGCTGTGGCCGACGTGCTGGACCGAGTCCCGCTCCGAGGCTGGCAGGTGCAAGCGGAGAATGGCCATCTGCGGCTGCTGCTGGTGGGGTTGCGAGACGATTACGACCAAGCGTCCATCGGCCTGGCGCTGAACCGTGCTTTCGCCGATCAGGGCGCCGCCGAGACGGTCATCGACATCCAACGAGTGGATGACATTCCTCGTGGGCCGTCCGGCAAAGTGGTGCCGATCATTGTCAAGAAGGGGCTCCGGTGATCGCACCCGCCAGTATGGGGAGCGGCGTTCCGCGTGCGGCTGGACATCGAGCAGGTGCCGGAAGGTCAGATTTGACCCGAGGGCACGCAGAGCGGCACTGCAGAGCTTCGTGTGGTGCCGTGTTGCCGCAAAAGAGAGTCTGGCCAGGGGGAGGATGTGGGGCTGCCAGGGGTGCGCACCTTCCCGCTATGCTTCCTTACTGTTGACGGCGCACGGACTGCACGTTCCTGCTGGTGAGGATGACCAGAGCATCCGGCGGCTGGTGGCCGGCTGCGCGCCGCCTTATAACACGAATCGGAGCGGATAAACGCACATGGCTGAGCAACCTCCTTCCCGGCAGGTTCAGACGTGGCTCACGGATGATGCCGGCGAAGCCTGGCAGCGCGGCGCGGCGTTGCGGGCTCGCTATATGGCCCAGGCTACTGTTTTGATGCTGGAGCTGGCCGGGGTCGCGCCCGGCCTGCGGGTGCTGGACGTTGGCGCCGGTACTGGCGACCAGTCGTTGGAAGCGGCGCGCCTGGTGGGACCCACGGGCTTCGTGCTGGCCACGGATAATGCGCCTTCGATGCTGGCGGTCGCGGCGCGGGAGGCGCAAACCGCCGGGCTGGCTCAGGTGCACACCCAGGTGCTGGACGCGCAGGACATTGGCGGCACACTCCCGGACCAGTCGTTCGACGCGGCTGTCTGCCGCAATGGGCTGATGTTCGTGCCCGACCTGCGGCGCGCCTTGACCGGCATTCGCCAGGTGCTGAAACCGGGCGCGCGCTTTGCCACCACGGTGTGGGCCAGCGCCGAGAAGAACCCCTACATGTCCGTATCCGTGGCTGTGGCCGAGCGCCGGCTGGGGGCTGGTTCGCCGCCGCTCACGGTCGGCCTGGCACTCAGCCTGGGAGTACCCGGCCTGCTGGATGGCGCCTTCAGCGCCGCGGGCTTTCGCGACGTGGCCGTGCACAGCGCGCTGGTGAACCGCGAGTACCCGTCGGCGGCGGAGGCGGTGCGCAGCATGCGCTCCCGCTCGACGCCCAGCTCCGAAGGCATCCAGCGCCTGCCGGAGGCCCAGCAGGAGGCTGCCTGGGCTGAGGTAGCAGCGCAGCTGCGCGCCTTCGAAACGCCGCGAGGCTGCATGATCCCCGGCGAAGCGCTGGTGGTGGTGGGAGCGCGTTAGAAGTTTGGCCGAAAACATGCCGCGGCGGCCGGGTGGGGTGGCCCAGGAGCGTCGGTTTCAATCGAAATGGCTACGGCAGGGAGCCGGTGGAGGGCCGCTTATGGCTTTGCGGCCAAACTTCTAGTGGAGGGCGACACGGCCAGCGAAACGCGGCAGCTCGTCGCCTTCGCCGTGAGCCGGCGCTTCGAGGACCTGCCCACGGATGTGGTGCACGAGTCCAAGCGCTGCGTGCTGGACTACTTGGGCGTGGTGCTGGGCGCACTGCAAGCCGATGCGCCGCGCATCGTCCGCGAGCTCATCTGCACGCTGGGCGGCGCGCCGCGGGCGCACATCCTTGGCTTCGGTGATGCCACGTCGGTGGTGAATGCCGCGCTCGTGAACGGCGTACTCTCGCACGTGCTCGATTTTGACGATACGCACATCCCCACCATCCTGCACCCTACAGGCCCCATCATGTCGGCCGCGCTGCCGCTGGCGGAGTGGAAGGGCCGCTCCGGCAAGGATCTGCTCCTGGCGCACGGTGTCGCCCTGGAGGTGTCGGCCCGGGCAAGCCTGGCACTCTATCCCGAGCACTACGACGTGGGCTGGCACATGACCGGCACCACCGGTACGCTGGGCGCGGCCACCGCGAGCGCGCTGCTGCTGGGGTTGGACGAGGGCCAGCTGCTGCACGCCCTGGGCATCGCCGCCACGCAAGCGGCGGGGCAGCGCGAGCAGTTCGGCGCCATGACCAAGTCGCTGCACTGCGGCAAGGCGGCCAGCAATGGGGCGCTGGCGGCGCTGCTGGCCCTGGGTGGCTGGACAGCCGCCGCGGACAGCCTGCAGGGGCGGCGCGGCATGTTCAACGTGATGAGCACGGCCAGCAAGCCGGCGGAATTGGTGGATGGGCTCGGCGAGCGCTGGGAAATCCGTCGCAACGGCTTCAAGCCGTACGCCTGCGGCGTGGTGACGCATCCCGCCATCGATGCCGTGCGCCGGCTGGGCAGCGAGCAAGGCGTACGCGCGGAGGATGTGGAGCGCATCGAGTTGCGGGTGCATCCGCTGGTGCTGGAACTCACCGGCAAAACCGATCCCCAAACCGGCCTGGAGGGCAAGTTCAGCATCGGCTTTGCGACCGCCATCGCTCTCATAGACGGGGCCGCGCGGCCACGCCAGTTCACGGACGCCAACGTCCGGCGGGCGGACGTGGTGGCGCTGCGCAACCGCATCCACGCCGTGGCCGACGCCGGGCTGAGTCACACCGAAGCCGTTGCAACGGCGTACCTGATCGATGGCGCCGCGCGTACCGAGCACGTGCGCGCCGCCAGCGGCACGCCGGAGAACCCTATGAGCGACGCGGACGTTCGAGACAAGTTCATGGATCTCGCCGGCCCAGCGCTCGGCCAGGCGCGAGCGGCAGCGCTGGCCAGTATGGTGAGCCGGCTGGAAACGCTGGACAGCGTGGGCCCGCTCGTCGCGGCGGCCTGCCAGGCGTAGTCACCCAGAGACGCGGTCCCTCAAAAGAGGAAAGGGCCTGCCCGGCGACTTGCCGAGCAGGCCCTCTCTGGTCACGAGAAGGAAGCCGCTACTTGTTGGCGGCGTATCCCTTTTCGTACTCGCTTCGAATCTGGTCGCCGCCGCCGCTTTTCCAGTCGCTAACGACCTGGCTCAGCGTGCTGATGTTGTTGCGGCCGAAGATGATGCCATTCACACCGTCCCAGACCTTCTGATTCAGGATGGCGCGCTTGGCAGCGTCGGTTGGTGAGTACAGACCAACCGATGGGTCCTCGATGGCCAGCTTATGAGCCGCCACCTCAAGGGGATAGTCCGCCTTAACCTCCGCCGATGAACCGAGCCGATCGAACAGCACGAAGGGGCCGTTGATGATAGTGCCCCAGGGGCTGTACTGCACGTCCTGCTGACCCTTCTTGTTGAGCACGGGGTTGCCGTCGGCATTGATCATGTAGTCGGTATTCTCGATGCCGTAACTCAGCAGCTTGCTCTCGTCACTCCCAAACGGCGCCGCCAGGTAGTTAGCCACCTGCAGAACCTCTTTGATGCGGTCGTCCGCCGCCTTCTTCAGAACGGCCACTTGAACGATGCCGGACGATTGGAAGTGGACCGGTTTCGCGCTGGACGACGCGGGAAACTCCGTGATCGCGCTCATGTGGAACTTTTTGTTGGAGAGGACGCGATCCCAGGCGATGCCGAAGGCAAAGAAATCGGTCGGGTAGGTCGCCATTTCGCCGGAGTAGAACTTGGCTGCGCCCTGCTGCGCAATGAACGACGGCGTATTGGGGTCCACGAGGTGCTGGTCCCACAAACTGCGCAAATAGGCGACCGCGGCCTTGTACTGGTCCGTCTCCCAATCCTTGGTGAACTTACCGCTGGAATCTACCTGCCAGTTGTTCGGCGCGCCAAAGGAGCCCAGCATCCAGTTCATGGTGTTGGCCTGCATGCCACCAAGCCCCCAGGTGGTGCCTTGCTTGGTTACAGCCTTCATGGCCGCCGTGAAGTCGTCGATGCTCTTGAAGTCCATTTTGACGCCGGCCGCATCGAACAGGTGCTGCGCCGTCAGGAGCGTGCCGCCGACCGCTACAGTGACACGCGGCAGGGCGTAGATTTTCCCGTTGAACACGGTGTTCTTCCAGGTCAGCGGCGGCAGGTTGGCGAGGTTGGGGTAGGCCTTGATCGCATCGCCGCTGACAAATGGCGTCAGGTCGGCGCACTCGGCTTCAAGGAACTGGAGTTCGTTGGCGATGAACACGCCCAGCACGTTCAGGCTGAACATGTCAGGCAGGCTGCCACCCGCGATGAGCGCGTTCAGCTTAGTGTTGTAGTCCTGCAGCGCGACATTGTCGAACTTCAGATTAACACCCATGGCCTTATTGATGGCCTGCCAGGCGGCGTTGTTGCCCACTGGCGTGGGTGGCGGGTTGATTTCATAGGTGAAAAAGCTGACGTCGTCGCCCTTACCAAAGGGGCCCGAGACGGTTTTGGTGAGGCCCTTCGGGTAATTCAGATACCCGGCCGGCACCACGCCGTCGGCGCTGGGTGGAAAGTCCGGCTTCGGCCCCTGGAAGGCAGCATAGGTGGGCAGCGTGACGCCGTTCCACTTGATGGCCCCACCACTGGCCGATGCCGCCGCGCTGGCCGGCGCAGAGCTCGCGGCCGCGCTGGCTGAGGCGCTTGCCGCTGCCGAACTGGGCGCTGCCGAGCTGGCTGGGGCAGCTGAACCGGCCGGCGCTGCCGCGCTGCTGGCCGGCGCCGCCGCGGTGCCGCCGCACGCGTCGAGCAGTAACGGCAGCCCTACTGCGCCCGCCAGCGCACCTGCCGCGGTGACGCGAATGAACGAGCGCCGGCTCACGCCCCCGCCGGCCCAATGTGAGTTCGTTGCTTCCGTCGTTTCTTTCACAGTGCCTACTCCCTGCCACCTGCGCCCCGCACGCGCCGTCTGTTGGCTGCCAGCGGGACACCTTGGATCACGCCCCCTCAGTTTTGGGACACGCAAAACGGGCGCCTCCCAAGAGGCAAACACGGAACCCATTCAATGCCACGCTACGCCCAAAGTCAAGTGACCAAACGACAAAGCGGGTAACAGCAAGCGGTTATGGTGGCTGGGAAATGTGGTTGGCGGCGATCAGGCGGCGAAACGGTGGGAGGCTGCCTGGCCCCAGGCAGCCTCCGCGCGTTGCAGCTCATGGCCCAGGGCCGCGCCCAGGGCCCGCAGGGCGAGTGGTGGCAGCAGGTGCTGGCGCGACAGAGCCTGTTCGCGTCCCCTTGTTGGCCGCTCCCACCGCTGCAAGGCCAGGCCAATCTCGGCTACCTGGGCGCGCAGGCTGAGGAGCTCCGTGTAGCGCGGCAAGCCTGCACCCAGGCCCAGGCTGGTGTAGGGCAGTGGCCAGCGCGGACGTGCCACACCGCTGCCTTCGAGGGGCGTCATCGCCGCCTCCAGGGCACCACGTCGCGCGTTCGTTGTTCTCGGCCCGCCGCCTGAACCGGTTGGAAGGCTGCTTGTGCCGGGCGCGGAAGGTGAAGTATGCAGTAGCCAACCCCGCCGATAACCGCCGCGGGATGGTGTTCGCACAGCTGGCAATTGCCCATCGTCACGCCTCCTGAAACACTCAACCGTGAGAATCACTGTGCCCGATGCACGTTAGCCGCCGGTAAGACCAGACTAAGAAATTGCTGAGGGAAACCGGCCGCGCTCGGGCCACTTCGGCCTGCTTCAGCAAGCCCGGTGCCAGGCGGTTGGCCGTCCGCCGGAGTAGCAGGGCTGCCACCAGTTCTTCCCGAAAGCAGTGGCTCTGCCTCGGGTGGCGATGCT
Source organism: Chloroflexota bacterium (assembly GCA_050695655.1). Classification (GTDB taxonomy): domain Bacteria; phylum Chloroflexota; class JAJPGV01; order JAJPGV01; family JAJPGV01; genus DATKQD01. The sequence goes on from JBOGTU010000072.1 coordinate 14,312, forward strand.
GCGCACGGGCGCCGGAGGGCTACTTGGGCATGTCTTTCAGGGCAACGTAGGCCGGCCGGGGGCTGTAGTCGGCCCGCAGCACGGAGAACCCCCACTTCTCGTCTGTTCGCGGCACGAACGACTGGAAGTTGAGGTTCCAGATGAACATGGCGGCCACCCAGGGCCAGTGTGCGCGGATGTAGTAGATCTCTCGGGTGAGATAGTTCGCCTGGCGCTGCTCGCTGATGCTGTTCTCATAGGCGTATGCCGGCGGGGCCAGCGGATTTGAGCCATAGCCAATGTCGGTCAGCCACACCGGCTTACCGCCCTCACCCACGCTCACCATGAGGTCGCGGTATTGCTGCGCCCGCGGCACAAAGAAGCTCGGGTCGTTGGAGAAGCTCGGTAGGGCGTGCTGGGCCACGGTTTCCTCAGGGGCATTGCCAAAGCCCTCCGGGTGGGCGCCTAGAGCATCGTAGTAGTTGCGTACCACGCCACCCTTGTAGGCATACATCTGGCGCAGGTACTCCAGGTCATCCATGGCCACGTTGGGGTTGTTGATGCCGGTGGGCGTAGGCGCCCCTGTGACCACAATGGCGCCCGGATCGTTGGACTTGATGGCCGGGTAGGCTGCCTTCAACAGCTCCACGTAGGCGCCAGGATCGATGTTGCTGGCGCCAACCTCGGTGGCGTAGTTCTCCTCGTTCCAGATCTCATAGGCCTTGACCCGCCCCTTGAAGTGCGCCGCCATCCGCGCCATGAAGCTGGCAAACTGCGCTGGATGGGCCGGGAAGTCCGCGCCTGGGACGCTTGCCCAGGCGGGCGCGCCGGTCACGCTGAAGAGCACCTTCACGCCCCACGCCGAGGCGATGTCGGCCACGGCGTCGGGATACGTCCAGTCCATCTGCCCCGGCTGCGACTCCACGTCCTGCCAGCGGACCTGCTGCTTGATCCAGGTGAAGCCGGCCTGTTTGGTGAGGTCAATGATCTGTTTCGCGTGGCCCTGCTGCACCTCCACGGTGAAGCCATACTGGTAGCCGGTGACAGCCGCGGAAATCTGCACCGACGGGAGCTCCTCGGCCAGCGGGCCACCCGTGGCCGGCTCAGGCGTGGTCGCCGCGCGAGGAAAGAGGTTCAGCTTCTTGGCCAGGTCGGAGCCCAGCACCTGGGTGATTTGCCCGGACTGGATGCCGCCCGGGCCGGCCGCGTTCCACAGCTGAAAGGCCGCCCGCTGCATCCGCACCACGCTGAAGGGGCCATCATCCACCACCGGGGATGTAGGCAGGCCATCATGGTCGACGCGGTAAGGGTCGGCCAGGTAGAAGCGCTTGAGCGCTGGATTGGGGCTCAGCCAGGCGGTGCGCAGGCTCGCCACCTGGGCGAAGGTGAGGCCGGCTTCGGCCTGGCTGTTATCCGCTGGCGGCGGAATCTGATAGCTGGCCTGCAGCACGGAATCCAGTCCGTGGCTGTGGATGTAGTCCATGATGTTCATGAAGGCCATGGTCTTGGTGTCCGGGTGCCACTGCAGCACGGCCCGCTGTGTGCCCTGAACGAGGTAGCCATCCAGGATGAAGCGGTTGGTGTTGGGGTACCCCAGCGCGTCCACGCCGCCCAGCTTCTGGAACCACGTCCAAAAGGGCGCCGCGGCGTCATCCACCATGGCAAAGCCGTTGGGTCCGCTGCTGCCGCTCGCCTGCGTTTAACAGTGGCCGTGGGCAATTGCGTAGTCGGCCGCGGCAGCACGTGCGCCGCGGGGGAGAAAGCTGCTTGCCAGCGCTGCCAGCAACGCGGCCACCGCCAGTGGCCTCAGAAGCACGAGCCAAGCGTACGGAGATCGTGATCGCGGGCACAAGCAGATCAGGACTTGTGGGCGGGCGCTACTGCAGGCTGGTGTTTCGGGTGCGTGAACTGGGGTGGTCGGGGTGGGTTAAGCTTTAGGCGATGCCCCCGCGTCCAGCCCCTCGGCGCAGTCCGCCGCCCCGCCGCGTCATTTTGTGGCAGCGGGCAATTCCCATCTTCATCCTGATGCTGGCGGCGTTGTACCTGGCGGACTCACTCCTGCAGCGCTTTTACCATCAGACGCCTTCGATTGTGGTGAGCCTGGTGGCCGGCATCGTCGGCGCGTTCCTGATCAGCCGCTTCGCCACCAAGGCACCGCCCACCCCACCCAGCAAGAGCCAGCAGCGCCGTGCCGCGGCGACGAAGCGCTCACCCGAGCCCGAGCTGGAGGAACCACTTCCGGTGCTGCCCGCGGCACGCGCGAACTCGTCCCGTGCTCGCCGCCGCCGCCGCTGATCCCTTTTCGCTGTCAAAGCCGAGCACGGGGGGTCTTCAAGCCAACCAAGCCAGCTTTGCTGGCTGTAAACGCGCGTTCCAGGAGTCCTCGCGCTAACCCGGCAGCGGGGCCACGGTGCTTCCGGTAGGGTTCGCCGTTCAGGTGCACTGGGCGGTGGCCGAAGGTGGCGTGCGGAAGGAGGGGTTATTTGCCCTGGCAGGCGTCGCAGGGTATGTCGCGCAGCCGTTCGGGAATGGTGCGGGAATTCACGGGGAAGATGCGGCGGATGGTTTTGCAGCGCGGGCACGGCACCTCAGCCGTGGTGCCGCCCCGGCTGTACACATAGCGCACGCCGTTCAGGCTGAAGCTGGGGCCCTCGCCCTGCGGCGCTGTCGAAGGACTCTCCGCCGGAGTCGCCCCATCGAGCAGGTTATCCAGATCCTGGCGGAGCACCTCTTCATGCCAGGCGTGAATGGCGCGCTCCTTCCACGACAGCTGCGTGGGAGCGCCGTTGTCACTCAACGTCAAAGCTCACGGCCGTAGTGTACGCGCACATCGCCTTCACACTATAGGCCGAGTGACCTACCAAGCGGGCATGGGCGGCCAGGTATCGGCCGGCCTTGCAGCGCGAAAAGCATGGGCCGTTCGTTGCGTGCATCAGTCTTTCAGCGTAGGAAACGAGCGTCGCCGCTTGGATGTTACGAGATGAGCGTTTTCTTGGCAGGTGACAGGTTGGCAAGTGGCAAGCCGCAGGGTCAGCCGCCGCTGGGCGTGCACAGCAGCGTGACCCAGTCCTCTGCCTGCACGCGGCGTTCGAGGCGCAGGCCGGCGCCGGTGAAGGCGCGCAGCACAGCGTCCTCGCGCTCCGCGATGATGCCAGATGCGATGAGCTTGCCTTGAGGGCGCAGCACGGCGCGAAGGTCGGCCGCCAGTTCCACGAGCACCCTGGCGATGATGTTCGCCAGCACCAGGTCGAAGCCTGCCCCCACGACGCCTTGTTCGCTCGGGCCCGGCCTGCCGTGTTCTGGCCCGGCGAGACTCGCCGGCAGCGGCAAGCTGCCGCGGGCGATGCGGATCCGGCCTGCCATGCCTGCCTGCTGCACATTGGCCGCGGCGGCCTCCACGGCGACTGTCTCCGTATCCACGCCCACGACGCTCGAAGCTCCCAGGCCCGCCGCGGCGAGGGCCAGAATGGCCGAGCCGGTGCCCACGTCCAGTACGCTGTCGCCGGTGCACAGGGTGTCCTCCAGCAAGCGCAGGCAGGTGTCGGTGGTGGGGTGCAGGCCGGTGCCAAAGGCCATACCCGGATCGAGCTCCACCACCACCTCGCCCGGCTGGGGCGTGTACTGCTGCCACGAGGGCGTGATCACCAGATGCCGGCCTACATGGCGGGTGTGGTAGTGGGCCTTCCAGGCGTTGGCCCAGTCCTGCTCCTCCATGGTGCGCGTCTCGACCTCGCCCACTCCGGTGATGGCGATCTGACTCAGGTGCCACACGCCCCGCTCGATGCACTCGCGCTTGCTGGCTTCTTCGCCATCGATCGGCACATAGGCGCTCACACGTACCGGCCGTGAGAAGTCGATCTGCGCGCCGTCCCCGTCGCTGTCCTGGAGCACTGGCTCCTCGATGGCCACGGCCCCAGGCGCGTACTCGCTGAGGACGGCGTACACGGCCTCCGCCGCTTCGTGCGTCGCAGAGACTGCGATCTCAAGCCACTGCATCGGCGAGAAGTGTGAGGTGGGAGTCAGGCGCCGAAGGCGCCTTTGACCTTTTCGAACAGGCCGCCGGTCTCCCGCCTCTCGTGCGGCTGGGAGGCGTGCTTGGATACGCCGCGCAGCTCCTCCAGCAACTCCCGCTCACGGGCCGAGAGCTCCCCCGGAGTCACCACTCGGGCCAGCACGTGCTGGTCACCCCGGCCACCCCCGCGTACGTTGGGGACGCCTTTGTCCTTCAACCGAAACACCTTGCCGGACTGTGTGCCAGGCGGAACCTTGAGCATCACTTTGCCATCAATGGTGGGCACCTCCACCTCGTCGCCCAGGGCGACCTGAGGGAAGGTGAGGTTCAGCGTGTACAGGATGTCCTGCCCGTCGCGCTCGAAGAAGGCGTGCTTACGCACCGTGATGGCGACGTAGAGGTTGCCATTTGGGCCGCCCCGAGGCCCAGCCTCACCTTCACCCGTCAGCCGAATCTGCGACCCGCCGTCCACGCCGGCCGGAACCTTGAGAGAGACGTGTTTCGTGACACGCACGCGGCCGGCACCGTGGCAGTTGTGGCACGGCGTGCTGATGACGCGCCCCTCGCCCTGGCAGCGGTCGCACATGATGACGTTGACGAACTGGCCGAAGATGGATTGCTGCACGCGGCGGATTTCGCCGCTGCCGTTGCAGTTGGGGCAGCGTGTTGGCTCCGTGCCCGGCTCCGCGCCCAGGCCGCGGCAGGCGGGACAGGTGTCGGCGCGGGGGATCTCCAGATCCTTCTCGCAGCCGAACACCGCTTCGTCAAAGGTGAGGGTGAGGTTGTAGCGCAGGTCCGAGCCGTGTTGGGGCCCGTGGCGTGTGCCGGTTTGGCCGCCGAAGAACGACTGAAAGATGTCGTTGAAGCCACCAAAGCCGAACCCCTCGAAGCCGGCGCCTTGCGGTGCGTCGTGTCCGAACTGGTCGTACACCTGGCGCTTCTGGGCGTCGCTGAGCACCTCATAGGCCTCGTTGATCTCTTTGAAGCGGGCCTCGGCGTCCTTACTCTTGTTCACATCCGGGTGGTACTGGCGCGCCAACCGCCGGAAGGCCTTCTTGATGTCATCTTCCTGCGCGTCCCGCGGGATGCCCAGGACTTCGTAATAGTCGCGCTTCTGTGCTGCCGCCATCTATCCAGCGCCGATCATACTTCTTTGAACTCGCCCTCAACCGTGTTCTCGTCGTGCGGCTTGTCGCCTCCCGCGTCGCTGCCATTGGCGCTGTTAGCGGCTCCGCCCTCGGGCCCGCCGGTTGCGCCCTGCGCGGCGTACATGGCCTGGGACACGCGATGCATGGTCTCGGTGAGCGTGGTGACGGACGTCTTGATGCGCTCCACATCTTCCGTGCCGAGGGCCGAGCGCACGTCCTGCACCTGGCTCTCGATGCTGGCTTTGTCCTCGACGGACACCTTGTCGCCGAAGTCCTTCAGCAGCTTCTCGGCCTGGTAGGCCAGCGAGTCCGCGTTGTTGCGAATCTCAACCTCTTCCTTCCGCTTCTGGTCCTCGGCAGCGTGCTGCTCCGATTCCGTGACCATGCGGTCGATCTCGTTCTTCGAGAGCCCGCTGGAGGCGGTGATGGTGATCTTCTGCTCGCGGCCGGTGCCCTTGTCCTTGGCGGAAACGTTCACAATGCCATTGGCGTCGATGTCGAAGGTCACTTCCACCTGAGGCACGCCGCGCGGGGCCGGCGGAATGCCATCCAGGATGAAACGCCCCAGCGACTTGTTGTACTGCGCCAGCTCCCGCTCGCCCTGCAGCACGTTGATCTCCACGCTCGTCTGCGCGTCGCTGGCGGTCGAGAAGACCTGGCCCTTTTGCGTCGGGATGGTGGTGTTGCGCTCGATCAGCTTCGTGCTGACCCCGCCCAGCGTCTCGATGCCCAGTGAGAGCGGCGTCACATCCAGCAGCAGCACGTCGCGCACCTCGCCGGTGAGCACTCCCGCCTGGATCGCCGCGCCGATGGCCACCACCTCGTCCGCGTTGACGCCCTTGTGCGGCTC
>JBOGTU010000073.1:0-28039 GCA_050695655.1 Chloroflexota bacterium
CTGCTTTGCATTGATGAGCCGGATCAAGGGCTGCACCCTCGAGCTCTTGCCGCTCTTGCCGGACTGTTCCGTAAGAGACAAGGTCGATGCCAGGTACTCTTGGCTACGCACTCGTCCTATTTCCTAACCTGCTTTGACCACAGCGAGATTGCAGTCGTCACGAAGCGCGACGGAGAGGCTCGCTTTCGGAAGATCTCCGACTCCGCGGCCCTAATAGCCAATCTAGAGGATTTTGGAGCTGGGGAACTCGAAATCATGCATAGAAACGACGAGCTCGAAGCTCTCGTTGGCTAATGGTGCCGGGCGGCAAGTCATTGTTTACGTTGAGGGCAAGAGCGATCAGCAAGCTCTAAGAACCCTTCTGGCACCCTTGATTGAGAGATGTGCTGTAAGTGGAACGGGCTTCGATTTTATTCCACTCGAAGGGAAACGCAGGGTGATGGGCGCGGCTCCCGAACGGGCCGTAAACGTATTGCGCAACAACCCGAACGCTTTCGTCGTCGCCCTCCCAGACCTGTATCCGCCAGATGAGGGTGGACCTCACCATACTGCTGCCGAATTGAGGAGCCTGCTGACGCGAAATTTCCGCTCGACGTTGCGAACCAAGGTTGGCGACGACGAGCGACTCGCGGCGCGCTTTCAGGTCCACTGTTTCAAACACGATCTCGAAGCCCTCATTTTGGCGGCACCGGCTGCGCTTGCCGCGCGGTTGGGTGTTGCAGCGGTGCCGATTACGTGGACCGTGCCTGTCGAGGATCACGACCATGGAGACCCACCAAAACGCGTGGTCGAGCGAATCTTTGCCCAGCACCACCAGAAATACGTGGCTGCAGTTGATGCGCCACTGATCCTGGCGAAAGCCGACTTCATGGAGATTGCCAAAGCCTGCCCGCAGTGCTTCAAACCACTCATCGAATTCTTCGAGGCCCTTTGCAATCGAGGACTGGAGTAGGTAGCAGCACCTGAGCGCGTAAGTCAATGTCCCGGCTGCCTCTGGGTGCGATGCACATCTTTGCATACCGACCCAGCGCCTTGAGCGCGGATGTTGACGAAACGCGAGGTTTGCCGAGCTTAGCGTTCGCCTGCTACGCAAAATGTGAATCGCACCCGCTGACGCATCGCAGCCAGGTCGCCACGCCACAACGTCCCAGCTTGTAGTCCAGCCCTGCCTCCCGTCTATGATGCCGGCATGGTGGCCTTCCGGTGCAGCTGAACCCAGTCGATCCGGGCAGCCTCTTTCGTGGAAGCTTCGCGCCGCGGAGCCTGGACGAAACAGTTCTGGCGTGCGAAGCCGCGCTGGCGCGTAACCTGGGCGACGCCGCCAGCCATGCCAGCATTGGCAGGGCGCTGCACTTGCAGCGGAAGTTCGCCGAAGCTGAATTTCATCTTCGTCGAGCCCTGGAACTCGAGCCGATGAATCCCTGGTTCCACGCCTATCTGGGTGCGCTGCTGCTGTTGCTGGGCGATTTCGAACCGGGCTGGCGTGAGTTCGAGTGGATGTGGCGTATTCCGGCGGTGGAGCAAGAGTACGCGGGCCTGAGGCGCCCGCGCTGGGACGGCAGCCCGCTCGCCGGCCGCGTGTGCCTATTGTATGGCTCGCCCAGCTTCGGCGACACCCTGCAATGGTGCCGCTACGCACCGGAGCTGGCGGTGCGAGGCGGGCGCCCGCTGCTGGTTTGCCAGCCCGAGCTGCGGCGCCTGCTGCGGACGCTTCCCGGCGTTGAGCTGGTCGGCTGGGATGATCCGCTCCCTCCGTTTGACGTGCACGCGCCCCTGATGAGCCTGCCCTACCTCTTGGACATGCCCGTTCCGCCCGCTGCCGTGCCGTACCTGTTTGCGCCGAACAAGGCCGATGTCGTGCGCTGGCAGGCCGCTCTGCCGCCTGGCTTCAAAGTTGGTGTGGTCTGGGCGGCCGACCCAACGCATCCCGGCCCCTGGCGCACCATGCCGCTCCGCGAACTGGCGCCGCTTGGATCTGTTTCCGGCGTCACCTGCGTCAGTCTCCAGAGAGGCCCCGCCGAGCAAGAGCTGCTCGCCGTACCGAGGGAGCTCCGCCCGATCGATCTCGGACCCCAGCTCACCGACTTCGCCGACACCGCCGCTCTGCTGTCTCAACTCGATCTGGTCATCAGCGTCGATACTGCGATGGCCCACCTCGCCGGTGCTTTGGCCGGGCGAGCGTGGGTCCTGCTGCCGGCTCTCCCCGACGCCCGCTGGCTCCTGCACCGATCCAGCTCGCCCTGGTACCCCACCGCCCGCCTTTTTCGTCAGCCTCAGCCGGGAGACTGGGCGCCGGTGGTTGAGCAGGTGGTAGAAGAGCTCCGCAAGCTGATCCCGGCTCAAAGCTGAGGCCTGGGCTGACGATTTATAGACGTCAGCCATGCGCTCAGCGAAATCATATGACGTTGCCCGATCGACAGGCAATGGTCGCTTTGCCGCGGCTGTGGAGTGGCTACCGTTCACTGCGCACGAACACGCCTTTGCCGGTCGTCTGCGTGTCGACCAGCCGGTACGCTTCCTCGGCCTGGTCGAGCGAGAAGCGATGCGTGAGCAACGGCTCCAACGACAGTTGATGATCGACCACAAACTGCGCACATTCCGCCTGACCTACGGCGCTGAAGGTCCAGGAACCGTAGATGGTGAGCTGCTTGTGAATGATCTGCGGGCTTACCTCAAAGGTGGCCGAGCCGCCTTCGCCTACAAAGCACACCCTACCCCAGCTGGCCGCGCACTTGACGGCGTTGAGGCGCCCCTCCGAACTGCCCGTGCAGTCCAAAGCGGTTGGCGCACCCTCGCCGTGCGTGAGGTCTTGAATCAGCGCCACCGGATCGAGGCTGCCGGCCTGGATGGTCTCGTCCGCACCGAGCGCACGGGCCAGCTGCAGCCGCTCCGGCGCCAGGTCGATGGCGATGACCCGCGCGCCCATGGCTTTGGCCAGGAGGGTGGCGCTCAGGCCTACCGGGCCCTGGCCGAAGATGGCCAGCGTTTCGCGTCCCGATACCGCCAGTCGCTTGAGCGCCAGGTAAGCGGTGCCCGTGCCGCACGAGATCGCCGCGCCCGCCTCGAAAGTCAGCTCGTCGCTCAGCGGCACCAGCATGGAGGGCTGCACCAGCATGTGGGAGGTATGGCCGCCGTTGGCCGTGGCCCCGTAGACAAGGTGCGCATCCAGACACATTTGGGTGTAGCCCACGCGGCAGTGCTTGCAGCGGCCACAGCCGCTGTAGTGGTGCACCATCACACGCTGGCCGATCCGCGCTTCGTCTTCGCCCACGGCGCTGCCAAGTTCGGACACGACGCCACAGGGCTCGTGCCCGCGCACAATCGGCAGCACCGTATCGGGCGCGGCGCGGTATGGCGGAAGGTCACTGCCGCACATGCCGGACGCCTTGATCTCGACAATCACCTGGCGCGGCCCAGGCCGCGGGTCCGGCACCTCGCGCACTTCCAGCCGCCGATCGCCCAGGAACACGACTCCTCGCATAGTGCCACATGGTAGATCGCCTCGGTCTGTGCTTGAAGAACGTCCAAACCCAGGATGCCTCGCGCGCCTTACCGAAGCCATCCCAGGCAAGCTCGCACGTCCGCGAGGTCACTCAGCCGGCTCTCCCTTAAGCGGGCGCCTGCTGCCAGCCCAATGTCTTGCGGACGCTGCCCCCGAGCAGCCAGGTCTTCTCGCTCTCCGACAGCTGGTCGGAATCGAGCACGTAGTGCAGCGCCTCGGCCCAGGTGATGCCCATCTCTGTGCGGGCCTGGGTGTAGTCGCTGGCCCACATCACACGCTCCACTCCAAACGCCCCGATGGCTCGCCGCAGGAGGGGCAGCGCGTCGCGGTAAGGGAATGGCTGCTCGGAGAAGAGGTTGGGTGCGTGGCACCACTTCAACGCCACATTGGGATAGTGTGCCAGCTCGAGCACAGCATCCAGCTGCTTGACGCGTTCAGCCCGAGTGCTGACGACCGAGCTCAATAGCGTGGGCGCGGTGGGGCCTGTTCGGTAAGGCGCCTGGCCAACGCCGCAGTGGTCGAGAATGAACCTTAAGCGCGGAAACTTCTTCAAATAGGGCACCAGCAGCGCGGCGCGGCCAGGAAGCCAGCAGAACACCGGCACCTGGTGTTCCTCGGCGGCTGCGAAAAAGGGCTCGAATTCGCCTTTGCTCAAGCGGTCGATGGCCCCCGTTTCTGGGATGGGCACAATCCGCAACGCGACCGCGCCGGAGTGCTGGCGTACGGCAGCCATCTGCTGCGCGAGTTCGGGGTCGTCAACGTCGAGCATGGTGTGGTAGATGAACCGCTTCGGATGCTGCGCGGCCGCGAGCTCGGAGAACGGGTAGCGCGAGCGAAAAGCTCCATTGGACAGTCGATCGCGCTGGCGATTGTCAAAGCCCCAGAACTCGGACACCACCAGGCCGTCCACGCCTACCGCGTCCATGGCCGCCAGGGCCGCCGCGAGGATGGCCTCCAGGTCCGCGGTTTGCCAGGTGGGATGAATATGGTTGAGGTGAACCTGAGCGTCAATGACTTCCATGCCAGAATGCTACGGCAGCGCCCTCCCTGGGGAGATGCGAAAGCGAGACTACGAGACTACAGGAGAATGAGTGCTCATGGCCGGCCCTAACCATCGCGTCCGAGCAACCTTGGAGGAGCTGGTTCGCCAGGGGCCAGAAGTGGGACTGCAGGTGGCCGCTTACCTCAATGGCAAGCTGGTGATCGACGCGTGGGCAGGCCTGGCCGACGAGGCTACGCAGCGGCCGGTCGACGGTCGTTCGCTGTTCATGCTGTCGTCCACCACGAAGGGCGTGACCGCGACGTGCATGCACAAGATGGCCGAGCTGCACCACATCGACTACGACATGCCCATCGTCAAGGTCTGGCCGGAGTTTGGTGCGCACGGCAAAGGCAGCGCCACGCTGCGGGATGCGCTGTCACACCGCACAGGCGTGCCGCAGACGCCGATTGGCTACACGCCCGAATGGCTCGCCGACTGGGGCCGCATATGCCGCGGCATTGCCGACCTGGAGCCCCTGTTTCCGCCAGGCGAACGCACGGCCTATCACTCGCTGAACTTCGGACACATCAACGGCGAGATTCTGCGGCGGATCGATGGCCGGCCGATCGACCAGTTTCTGCAGGAGGAGATTTGCCGGCCGTTGCAGCTCGACAACATCTTTTTTGGAGTGCCCGCGGCCGAGCTGGTCCGTGTCGCGGTGCTCAAGGACGGGCCCCCGGCGCCCGCCGAATACGATGCGCGAATGGTGGGTGAACCTGCCGGATCGCAGGTTGGCAGATACTTCAACCAGCCTTTGATACAACAAGCGGCCATTCCTGGCTCGGGTGGCGTCATGACTGCCCGTGCGCTGGCCAAGCACTATGCCATGCTGGCCAATTGGGGCGAGCTGGATGGTGCTCGCATCCTGCCGGAGGGGCGCGTTCGTGCCGGCATCGAGCTGCAGAGCTTCGAGCTGGACGAGGTGTATCGTGTGCGCGTGCGCCGGTCGCTGGGCTGGCGGCGCGGAGGCGACAGCGGACCGCTGGCTTCGCCCGAAGCCTTCGGTCATGTGGGCGGCGGCGGATCGTTTGGTTTCGCGGACCCGGCTCGGGGCCTGGCCATCGGCTTCGCGAAGAACTATTTCACCTACAACCAGGCTCCCCCCGCTGCCGGCTCGCCACCGGCCCCGCGCCAGGCCTCCGCGATCGTCACCCAGTCCATCTTCGAAGCCCTGGATATCAGCGCCTAGCAGTTTTGCCGGCATGGAGGCCCGGGCGGGTTGCCCTCAACTGCCAGTTGAATGTCGAATGGTTGCTCCAGAGGCCCGTCGAGAGCAGCTGCCTTCAAGCCACGCTGCTGATCGCTTGGCGCCCGCGACCGCGTGCCAAAGCCGCGACCCCGGTGTTCTTGAGCTTGAAGTCGAGATGAGAAGCGGTGATCTCTGACACTGAATTCCTAAAAGTGCGCTGTTGCGCACGCGGGCGTGCCTATAGTTAGGTCTTGGAAGCAGGCACGATCGCCATCATCGGCATGGCCGGTATCTTCCCTCAGGCGGCGAACTTGGCCCAGTTCTGGGACAACATCGTCCGCGGCAGAGACTGCATCTCAGAGGTTCCAGAGTCGCGTTGGCGGCTGGCGGACCACTATGACCCGGACCCGAGTGCGCCGGACAAGACCTACAGTCGCTGGGGCGGCTTCATCCCAGAGGTGCTCTTCGATCCGGTGGAGTTCGGCATTCCGCCGAATGTGCTCGAGGTCACGGACACCAGCCAGCTGCTGGCGCTCATTGTGGCCAAGCGGGCGCTGGAGGATGCCGGCTACGGCGACAGCTCGGGGCGCACGTTTGATCGCGACCGCACAGGGGTGGTCCTGGGCGTCGGTGGTGGGCAAAAGCTCGTGGTGCCACTCGCCGGCCGGCTGCAGGCGCCGCGCTGGGAAGAGGCGATGCGCAGCAGCGGTGTCTCCGAGGCGGACGCCATAGCCATCGCTGATAAAGTCCGGGCAGGCTATCCACCGTGGGAGGAGAACTCGTTCCCCGGACTGCTGGGGAACGTGGTGGCAGGGCGCATCGCCAACCGGCTGGACCTGGGCGGCATGAACTGCGTTGTCGACGCGGCCTGCGCCAGCTCGCTGGCCGGTCTCCGCATGGCCATGGCCGAGCTCAACGATGGCCAGGCCGACATGATGATCAGCGGCGGTGTGGACGCCGACAACTCGATCTTCATGTACATGTGTTTCAGCAAGACACCCGCGTTCACGCCGGGCGACCACATCCGGCCATTCGATGCTGCGTCCGACGGAATGATGGTGGGCGAGGGCATCGGCATGCTCATCCTCAAGCGGCTGGCAGACGCGGAGCGCGACGGCGACCGCATCTACGCCGCGATCCGCGGGCTGGGCAGCTCGAGCGACGGGCGGTTCAAGAGCGTCTACGCGCCGCGAGCCGAGGGGCAGGTGCGGGCGGTAACCCGAGCCTACGCGAACGCGGGCGTACCACTCGCGAGCGTAGGCTTGATCGAGGCGCACGGCACTGGCACGGCGGCGGGCGACCTGGTGGAGGTGACCACGCTGCAGAAGCTGTTCTCTGAGGCTGGCGCGGAGGCCAACCAGACGGCCATTGGCAGCGTCAAATCGCAAGTGGGCCACACGAAGGCGGCCGCCGGCGTGGCCGGCCTCATCAAGGCGGCGCTGGCACTGCAGCATAAGGTGCTGCCGCCGACGATCAACGTGGAGCAGCCGCACCCCGCGGGTAACTTCGGCCAGGCGCCGCTGTATATCAATGCGGAAACGCGGCCGTGGTTGCCGAATCGATCGGGCGAGCCACGGCGGGCAGGCGTGAGCAGCTTTGGCTTTGGCGGCACGAACTACCACGTGGTGCTGGAGGAGCACGAGGCCGACCTGGACCAGCCGTACCGGCTGCACCAGGTGCCGCGCGCAATCCTGTTAACGGCGCCGAGTGTAACGGAGCTGGCCGCGCGGTGCGATTCTCTGGCGGGAGGGCTGCCCGCGGAGGATTTTCCGCGGTTGGCCCGGGCGTCGGAGCAGCTGGCGATACCGGCCGGCGAGGCACGAGTGGGATTCGTGGCCGTGGATGCGGAGGAAGCCTCGTGGTTAGCGAGGCGAGCTGCCGAGCAGCTGCGGCGGCAGCCGCGTGCGGCCGCCTGGGAGTTGCCCGAGGGTGTGAGCTACCGTCAGCGGGTGGCTGCACAAGCGAAAGTGGCGACACTGTTCCCCGGGCAGGGCTCGCAGTACGTGAACATGGGACGCGAGCTGGCGTCCAACTTTCCCGAGGTGCGCCACGTGTTTGCGGAGGCGGATCGCACCTTCGGCCGCTTCAGTTTGTCGAACATCGTGTATCCGCCGCCGGCTTTCTCGGATGCGGAGCGTGCGGCAGCAGAGGAGCGCCTACGGCAAACACAGCATGCGCAGCCGGCCATCGGCGCGCTAAGCGCGGCCATGTTCACACTGCTGCGCGGGCGAGGATTCGTGCCGGACTTCACCGCGGGCCACAGCTTTGGCGAGCTGACGGCGCTGTGGGCGGCTGGAGCCCTCTCGGATGGTGACTTCCTACTGCTGGCGCAGCGGCGCGGGGCGGCCATGGTGCCGCCCCCATCGCGAGTAGACTGCGATGCAGGGGCTATGCTGTCGGTTCGCGGCAGCGTGGAGGATGTGCGGCGGGTCCTCGAACCGCTGGGCGAACTGGTGCTGGCCAACGTCAACAGTCCGCGGCAGATGGTCCTGGCTGGACCCAGCGCGGCCATTCAGGCGGCACACGAGCAACTGAGCGCGGCAGGCATGGCCACCCTGCGCCTGCCGGTATCGGCGGCCTTCCACTCACCCCTGGTGGCACACGCCCAGGCGGCCTTCGCGGAGGCACTGGCGGCGGTTGAACTCGCCACGCCGAGGCTGCCAGTGTTCGCGAACACGACAGCGCAGCCGTATCCGGCTGCTGTTGGGGCAATGGCGGACCTGCTGCTGCGGCACATGCTGGAGCCAGTGCAGTTCGCAGCGACGGTGGAGAACCTGTACGCCGCCGGCGCCCGCATCTTCGTGGAAGTCGGGCCGCGCAACGTGCTCACCAACCTTGTTAGGGAAACGCTTGGCACGCGGGACTATGCGGCCATCGCACTCAACAGCAAGCGTGATGCGGATGCCGACCGCGGGTTCCGCAACGCCCTGGTGCAGCTGGCGGTGGCGGGCGTGGCCATCGACCTGCGGGATCCGTACATCAGGGAGCTGCCGGCCGCGTCCGGCAAGGTGAGCCCCGCGGCGGTGATGCTGAATGGGGCCAATTACGTCAGTGAGAAATCGCGCCTGAGACGACAGCAGGCCCTTGAGAACGGACACATGGTCGCTACTGCCGCGGTCTCAGTCACGGCGACACCAGCGGCGGTTTCCGAGGCGGAAGAGGCGGAAGGTGAAGGAATGGGGACGCTGGACCGAAAGATGACGGACTTGCAGGCCACCTCGGAGCAGGTGGCTGGGCAAGCGATTTCATTGGCGGATTTGCACCGGCAGTTTTTAGCCGAGCAGGCGGGGCAGGCGCGGATGTTTCTGGAGCTGCTGTCCAAGCAGCAGGATCTGCTTCGGCTGCCTGGGCTGGCGTCGTTGCCGTCGTCGCTGCATGAGTCGCTGGCGGTGGGCTTGAGCCTGTATCACCAGGTGCAGGCGGCTACGGTGGCGGCCCATGTGGCATTTTTGCAGGCGCAGGGAGGTGGTTTGGCTGGCGCGGGCCAGCCGCAAGGGGCAGGTGATGGGGTGATATCTCCGCCCAGGCCGGTGTTCCCGGCCGCTGCTCCAGCCGCCCCAATAGTCGCGCCGCGGCCGCAAGCCGGGGTTTCTCAACTGGCGCTGGCCGAGCCCTCCGTGCCAACTCCGAGTGCTCCGGCACAACGCGTCGCATGTGCGGATCTCAAGGTGGCGGATGCGCGGCCTGGGACGGGTGCGGCAACGTTGCAACCGGAGATGCGGACCGTTCGAGGAATGCAGGAAGAGGCGGATACCGTTTCCGCGGGACGTGGCGCGGTCCAGGGCCACGTGCCAGCGGCAAACGGGAACAGACATGTGCCCCTGGCCTCGGCGGTGGTGGGTGGCAACGGGCATGCGCCGGCGCCGAAGTTGGATCCGGCGACGGAACTGCTGGCGGTAGTGAGTGAGAAAACGGGGTACCCGTTGGAGACGCTCGATCTGGGCATGGACGTGGAAGCGGACCTGGGCATCGACTCCATCAAGCGAGTCGAAATCCTGGGAGTGATGCAGGAGCGGTTTCCGCGTGCTCCCAAGCTCAAGCCGGCGGAACTGGCGGAACTGAGGACACTGGCGCAGATCGCGGAATATTTGGGGCAGTTTGTGGACTGGCAGGCCAATGAGCCGGCGCTAATCACAGCGCCCGCGTCGCCCGTGCCGGATGCGCTGGTACGCGGCGTCCGACTGCAGGCGTTGCCGGCGCCGGACCGGCTGGAGGTGGAAGGCGCGCTGCTGCAGGCCCTGGTGGTGGACGACGGAACGGAGCTGGCCGAGGCGCTGGCGCAGGCGCTCGAGGTGACTGGGCGGCCGGTCACACTGCTGGGGCTGCCCGGGGCGCCGAGGTCGACGACTACCGGCCGGCGACTCGAGATTCGAAGTCTGGACGATGTGGACGTTGCGCGAGGGCTGCAAGAAGCAGTGCAGGCGGGCGGGCCGGTTGGCGGTCTCATCTACCTGCACTGGCCCGCGGGCAGCGGCCAGATGTTCGCGGAAGAAGAAGTGGGAAGCGCGCAGGGGGCATTCTTTCTGGCCAAGCATTTGGGCAGCCACTTCAACGACCAGCCGGGACGACCGTTTTTCCTCGCGGTCACGCGGCTGGATGGGGCGCTGGGGTTGGGCGATGGGCACAACGGCAATCAGCACAACGGTAGGCATGGGCAGAGCGCGGTGGCCGGCGGGCTGTTTGGGCTCGTGAAGACGCTGCGGTTGGAATGGCCGGGCGTGTATTGCCGCGGCATTGACGTGGACCCAGCCTGCCCGGCCAGCGTGGCCGCGCAACGCATCATGGACGAGTTGCTGGATCCGAACACGCTGCTGGCCGAGGTTGGCCTCAGCGCCGATCGGCGGGTAACCATGGTGCCGGCCGAAGCCCTCGCGCCGGCGGGCTAGCCCTCAGCAGCATGAACCCGGCCGGCCAGATCACCTCGACCAGCGTGTTTGTGGTTAGCGGTGGGGCACGCGGCATCACCGCGCGCTGCGTGGTGGCCATGGCCGAGGCCTACCGCTGCCGCTTCATGCTGCTTGGGCGGTCAGAGCGAAGGGCAGATCCCACCTGGGCGGCGGGCTGCAGTGATGAGGCCGAGCTGAAGCGGCGGATTGCTCGTGAGCTCGCGAGCAACGGTAGCCAGCCGGCGCCCCTCGCGATCCAGCAAGAGTATGGCCGCATCGTGGCCGCGCGCGAAATAGAAACGACGCTGGCCCGGATCGCCACGGCCGGCGGGCGGGCGGAGTACGCGGCCGTGGATCTGGCTGGCGCGGCGGAGCACTCGCGGCCCAGCCCCCTCACGGGCGAGCGCGGGGCAGACGGGCTGAGCGGTATCTTGCGGCTGGCGGCGGCCGAGCTCGGTGCCATCGAGGGGTTGATTCATGGGGCGGGAGCGCTGTCGGACCGGCCGATCGAGCGTAAGACGGCGCGAGATTTCGATGTGGTGTACGCCAGCAAGGTGCGGAGCCTGCAGCGATTACTGGGTTGCTTGCCGGTGGAGCAGTTGCGGTTCCTGATCTTATTCAGCTCGGCCGCGGGCTTCTTCGGCAATGTGGGGCAGTCCGACTATGCGTTGAGCAACGAGATCCTGAACCGGGTAGCGCAACGGGTGAAGCACGCTAACCCCGCCTGCAAGGTGGTGAGCTTCAACTGGGGCCCATGGGACATGGGCATGGTTACACCCCAACTGCGGCGGTTGTTCGCTGCGCGGGGTATCGAGCCCATCGCGGTCGAGGCGGGAACGCGGGCGTTTGTGTCGCTGCTGAACCGCGACGATGCTCCGGCGCTGGTGCTCGTGGGTGATGGCCTGGGGCAGGCGCCGGCTGCGCCGCGAGAAACCAGCCTGCGCTGCAGCCGGGCGATAACGCTCGAGGCCAACCCGTTCCTGGGCGACCATCGGGTGGGCGAGCACGCGGTGCTGCCGGCAACGTGCGCCATGAGCTGGCTGGCGGGCGCGGCCGAGCAGCTGTGCCACGGGTATCGGCTGGCGCGGATCGAAGGCTTCCAGGTGTTGAAGGGCCTGGTGTTCGACCAGGCGCTGGCGCAGCGGCATACCCTGGAGCTGGTGGAGGCCGAGGCTACGGACGGCGGAGTCACACTGGCGGCGCTGGTGCGCAGCCAGCCGTTCTTGGGTGGGCCCGCCGCGTACCACTACCGAGCCAGGCTGGCGCTGAGCGATCGTAAGCCACCCGCGGAGCCGGCCAGCGATGACTGGAGCCTGGCCGAGGATGGCCGCGCGGTGGATGGCGACGTACTGTACAGCGCCGGCACGTTATTCCACGGGCAGATCTTTCACGGCATCGAGCGGCTGTTGAATGCGAATGAGCGCCGGCTGACCATCCGCTGCCGGCTGCCTGCCATCGACGACCATACGCAGGGGCAGTTCCCGATCGGGACGCTGAACCCCTTCACCGCGGATTTGCACTATCAGGCGCTGGTGGTGTGGTGTCGCGTCTTCCATGACATCGCCGGGCTGCCACTCAGCGTGGAGCAGGTGCTGCACCACCGCCATTTGCCGTTCGATACCACCTTCTACGTGACAGTGCGCATCCGCTCGATCAACGACTACCAGGTGGTGGCAAACACGACCGCGCACGATGGCCGCGGGCTGGCGTACTCCGAGTTCCGCGGCGCGTCTCTGACGCTCAGCCGGACGTTGAACGAGAAGTTCGCCGCGGCACTGGCACTGTCATGAGCGGCCAGGGCATGGCCATTGTTGGTTTGAGCTGCCTGTTCCCCGATGCCGATGGACCGCGGCAGTTCTGGCAGAACCTGCTGGCTGGCCGCGATTCGAGCTCCGAGATAACGGCGGCCGAGCTGGCGTTGGACCCGCGGTCGATTTTCAGTCCTGCGCGCGGTGCGCGAGATACCACGTACTGGCTGCGCGGCAGTTACGTGCGTAACTTCCAGTTGAGTGCGGAGGGCTTCCTGCTGGCGCCGGAGCTGATTGCGCGGCTGGACCAGCCGGCGCAGTGGACGCTGCACCTCGCGCGCGAGGCGCTGACAGACGCGGGTCTGTGGGGTTCGGCCACGGCGCTGGACCGGTGCGGGTTGGTGCTGGGCAACCTTTCGTTCCCCACGCGGGCGTCGCGGCGGACCTACAGCGAGATGTACACCGCCGACCTGGAGGCGGAGCTGCGGGAGTTGTTGGGGCGGGCCGATCTCAGGTTGCCGCGCGTGCCGCGACGCCCAGGCGAGACAGGGCCGGACACGCTGTTGGAGGGCTCGGTCGCTGGCCGCGTGGGCAATGTGCTGGGCGCCGGCGGCCCCTGCTTCGCCATCGATGCCGCATGCGCTTCGTCGTTATACGCGGTCAAACTGGCGAGCGACTGTTTGCTGGCTGGCGAAGCCGACGTGATGCTGGCCGGCGCGGTAAGCTGCGCCGACCCACTGTTCATTAACATGGGCTTCTCCATCTTCCAGGCTTATCCCGACGGGGATGGCGGCAGCCGGCCGCTGGATGGGACATCGGGTGGACTTCTCGCGGGCGAGGGCGCCGGCCTGTTCGTGCTCAAGCGTGAAGCGGATGCGCTGCGCGATGGCGATCGTGTGTATGCAGTGGTGCGCGGCGTGGGGCTCTCGAACGACGGCCGCGGTAAGCACTTGCTTACGCCCAACAGCAAGGGCCAGGTGCTGGCCATGGAGCGCGCCTACGCCGCGGCCGGGCTCACGCCAGCTGACGTGGACTACGTGGAGTGCCACGCCACAGGCACACCGGTGGGCGACGTAGTGGAGCTGAACTCAATGTCACAGGTGTTTGAGGGCGAGGCGCCGCCCATCGGATCGGTGAAGTCCAACCTCGGGCACCTGCTGACGGCGGCGGGTATGGCCGGCATGATCAAGACCACGCTGGCGATGAACGAGGGCGTCATCCCGGCGACCATCAATGTGGAGCAGCCCATCTCATCGCGCGATGGGCGTGTGGGTGGCTCGGCGGTTGTGCGCTCGGCCACGGAGTGGCCGAAGCGCGGGCCGCTCAAGAGCGCGGGAGTGAGCGCGTTCGGGTTTGGGGGCAGCGACGCGCATCTCATTTTGTCGGAGCCAGCCGGCGCCTCGGCGGCGGCCGGCGATGGGGCAGGGCTCCCGCGGATGGCGATCACCGGCATGGGCGCGCATGCCGGCGGGTGCGACAGCCTGGCGGCACTGGATACGGCCCTGTACGACGGGCGGCAGCAGGTGCGAGACCTGCCAGCGATGCGCTGGAAGGCGGCGCGCGACGAGGCGCCGCGCGGGGCGTACATCGAGGACTTCGAGTTCGACTTCCTGCGCTTTGGGGTGCCGCCGCGGCGCGATGGCGCGCCTATTCCGCAGCAACTGCTGGTGCTGGCGGTGGCGGACGAGGCCATTCGCGATGCGCAGCTGGCGGAGGGCGGCCACGTAGCGGTGGTTGTGGCCATGCAGCCGGAGGTGGAGCTGCACCGCTACGCCACTCGGTTGGACTTTGTGTGGCAGGTGCGGGCTTCTCTGACGGCTTCCGGCATCAGCCTGAGCGATGTTGAGCGGGAGCGTCTGCTGGGCCTGGCGCGTGACGGCCTGCTGCCGGCGACGTCCGTGAATCAATACGTGAGCTTCATTGGCAACATCATGGCCAGCCGCATCGCGGCACAGTGGGACTTCAGCGGACCCGCATTCACGGTGAGCGCGGGTGACAACTCGGCTCTGCAGGCGCTGGACGTCGCGCGCCATCTGCTGGCGGATGCTTCGATTTCGGCTGTGGTGGTTGCCGCCGTCGACCTACCAGGCAGCCAGGAGAGCGTACGCTTCCGGCAGGAGAGCCTCGCCGTGGGGGGGGCGACCATGAGCCACAATGCTTCGGCGGGAGGGTGGCTGGTGGGCGAGGCCGCCGGCGCGGTGGTGGTGCAGCGCGTGCCGGATTCGGCGGGCGGGCGCGTGTACGCGACCATTGATGGCCTGGCGCTGGCTCGTGGTGCACCGAGAGCGGCCCTCAGCTCGGCAGCAAGCCACGCGCTATCCGAGGCTGGTGTGGCCGCGGGCCACGTCGGCATCCTGGAGATGCACGCGAGCGGCCTCGCCGCGGAGGATGAGGCAGAGCTTGCCGCCATGCTGGATTTGTATGGTGTCCAGAACGCGGACGAGCATGCGCGCGCCAGCAACGCTGAGCACGACAGTGGCGCGGCGAGGCTGGCCATCAGCAGCTCCAAGGCAGTGCTGGGGCACGCGCGCGCGGCGTCTGGTATCACCGCGCTAATCCGCACAGCGCTGTGTTTGTACCAGCGGTACGTGCCAGGGACGCCGGGCTGGCGCGGGCCGGCAGAGCCCGAGGCGTGGGCGGCCGCGGGCTGGTACGTGGCCCCCAAGTCGCGGCCGTGGGCTACCAGTGCGGCACAGCCGCGGCGGATCGCGGCCATCAACGGCCTGGGCGACGGGGGTGCGGCGCACGCCATTCTGTCGCAGGCCAGCGCGGCGGTGGAGCTCGTGAGCCGTTACGCCCGCCAGAGTCCAGCGCAGTTGTTGCTGGTCGGGGCGTCGGATGCACCGTCATTGGTGGCAGAGCTGGTTAGGATTGAAGCGCGGCTGAGGTCATGCAGCAGTTTGCAGGAGGCGGCGCGAGCCCTGGAGCGCGCGGCGCGTGGGGCGCGACTGAAGGTAGCGCTGGTGGGTGGCTCGCTGGATGAGCTGCGCGCCGAGGCGGATCGGGCGCTGGTGGGCATCCCGGAGGCAGTTGCCGCTGACGAGGAGTGGAGCACACCCGCGGGCAGCTACTTCACGCCAACGCCATTGGGCGTCACGGGCGAGCTGGCCCTGGTGTACTCGGGCGGCATCAGCTCGTACATCGGGCTGGGGCGGACGCTGCAGCGCGCTTTCCCGTTCCTGACGGATCGGCTGGAGGCGCTGGGCCCGGATTTCAGCCTGGTGACAGGCGAACGCCGGCTGTATCCCCGTTCGGTGCGGGCGCTGAGCCTTCGCGAGCTGGCGGCGCGCGAGCGGCAGCTGGTGGAGGACGGCTTCGCTGTGGCGGCATCGGGCACCACGCACTCACTGCAGACCGGCGCCGTGCTGCGCGAGGCGTTTGGCGTGACCCCACAAGCGGTATTCGGGCTGAGCCTGGGGGAGGCCAGCATGATGGCTGGCCAGGGCGTGTGGGATTTGCCGGAACTGGCGCGGCAAGCGATGGTGGACCCGGAGCGCGTGGAGCCCCAGCTGGGGCGAGCCAAGATGGCGGCGCGTGAGTACTGGGGCATGTCACCCGACGTGCCGGCCGAGGAGGTGTGGGGCACCTACCTGGTGCTGGCCTCGCCGGACGATGTGACTGAGGCGTTGAAGAGCGAGGATCGGGCCTTTCTGGCGATGATCGGGACACCCCGGGAGGCGCTGCTGTTCGGCCAGCCAGAGGCCTGCCGGCGAGTCATCGGCCGTCTGGGTTGCGGGTCGGCACCAGCACCTTTCAATTACGTGCTGCACGTACCGCCAGCAGAGGCGGCTATTGGGACGTTTGCCTCCCTGTACCGGCGACCGGTGGTGGGGCAGCCGTCGGTGCGGTTTTACAGCGCGTCGCGCCCAGCGCCGCTGGCCCTGGAATCGGATGAAATCGCGAGCGCCATCGCGGCGACGGTGTGCCGGCAGCTCGACTTCCCAGCTCTGGTGCGGCGGGTGTACGACAGTGGTGTGCGGATCTTCGTCGAGCTGGGGCCAGGGGCAACGTGCGCACGCTGGATTCGGGAGTCGCTGGGGGCGGAGCCGCATCTGGCAGTGTCGGTGGACCAGAAGGGCGTGGACTCGCGAGTGACACTGGTGCGGACACTGGCACGGCTGGCCTGCCACGGGGTTCCCGTGCGCTTGACGGAGCTGTTTGGGGACCCGGAGCTGGCAGCCTCGCCAAAGCGTTCGTCTGTGCAGCGGGTGGTACTGGGAGGGATCCCTCTCCGGGCTGCGCTGCGGCAGGACTCCTTCCCCGAGGGTAGTGGCGCTGATTGCTCGGCGGACGTCGTGACCCGCCGCGCCCGGTTGCCGGTTGCCCCTGGAAAAGGCGCCGCGACGCTGCCTGCCGAGGGCCACGGCGTGCCTTCGACTGTGGCCGTGCCGGGCGCTGCCACGCTGCCTGTGGGCGCGCAGAGCGCCGCCGGTGGGGACGGCCCACTGCTGGCGGCTGAAAGCGCGTTTCTGGCGCTGCAGAATCGGGCGGTGGGTCAGCTTGGCGCCATTGTGGAGCGGCAGATTGGGCTGATCGCCGGGCAGGCGGACAGCGAGCCTGGTCACGACAAGCCAGACGTGGGTGCGGTCGAGGAGGGCAGGACGCTCAGCCTGGCACTCGACCAGCGAACGGAGGAAACGGTCTGGGATGAGGCGGACTTGCTGGAGTTCGCCGAGGGGAGCATATCCAGCGTATTTGGGGCGGATTACGCACCTATCGACGGTTACCGGCGACGCGTGAGGCTGCCATTGCCGCCGTACCTGCTGGTGAGTCGGGTGACAAAACTCCAGGCCCAAAGGGGAGTGTTCGAGCCGTCCACCATCACCACCGAGTACGACATCCCGCTGAACAGTGGCTACGCGACGGATGGTCAGGTTGCATGGGCAGTCGCGGTGGAGTCCGGCCAATGCGATTTGCTGCTCATCAGCTACCTGGGCGTCGATTTCGAGAACCGGGGCGAGCGGGTGTACCGCTTGCTGGATTGTGCGTTGACCTTCCTGGGCGAGGTGCCCGTGGAGGGCCAGACGCTGCGGTACGACATCAGCATCAACTCGTTCGCACGAAGCGGTGACGACCTGCTGTTCTTCTTCAGCTACAACTGCTATGTGGGTGCTCAACTGATCCTGAAGATGGACGGTGGCTGCGCGGGGTTCTTCAGTGATGAGGAACTGGCGCAGGGCAAGGGTGTGATATACACCGAAGCGGAGCTCGAGGAACGGCGCGCGGTGACGCCGCGGCAGCTGGCTGCGCCGCTCACCTGCGGGCGCCGCGCCTTCGACTACGCGGACCTGGAGCGGCTGAGCACTGGGGACCTGAGCGCGGTATTTGGGGCCGCCTATGACAAGCACGATCGCAACCCGAGCTTGCGCTTGCCGCCGGCCTCCATGCGCATGTTCGATCGGGTCACGTCGATGCAGCCGGAGGGTGGGTCGTGGGGGCTGGGCGCGCTGGTGGCGGAGAAGGATCTGGCGCCGGACGATTGGTACTTCCCCTGCCACTTCAAGGATGATGAGGTTCTGGCGGGTTCGTTGATGGCCGAGGGCTGCGTGCAGTTGCTGCAACTGTACATGCTGTCGCTGGGCTGCCACACGCTCACGCGCAGGGGGCGCTTTCAGCCGATCAAGGGGCTGCGTCAGGTGGTGCGCTGCCGCGGGCAGGTGACGCCATGGCACCCCCGCATGACCTACAAGCTGGAGGTGAAGGAGGTTGGCCTTGCGCCCGAGCCGTGGGCCATCGCCAACGTGGAGATCTGGGTGGACGGCAAGATGGTGGTGCACTTCAAGGACCTCGGGATCCGGATCGTGGACGACCGGGCAGCCATCCCGCCACCATCCGACCCCACAGCCACAGAGTTTGGCGAGTGGCACCTTGAGGAGTTCGCCACGGGGCGAGTGGCCGCTTGCCTGGGCCCGGAGGCGGCGGTGTACGACGGGCGGCGTGTGCCGCGCCAACCTAACGGTGACCTGAAGCTGATCAGCCGCGTTCGCGACCTGACCGGGGTACGGATGGACCCTTCGCGGCCAGCCAGCCTGCTGGCCGAGTACGACGTGCCACGCAACGTATGGTTCTGCAACGAGCCGGCCTCCGACGAGGTGCCTTATTCAGTGCTGATGGAGCTGGGAATGCAGCCCTGTGGGTTCTTGTCTGCCTGGCTGGGCTCCACTCAGCCGTTCCCCGAGGAAGAGTTTCACTTCCGCAATCTGGATGGCACAGGCCGGCTGGTGGCCCTGCCGGACGTGCGAGGCAGGACAGTGCAGAACCGGGTGCGCATCACCTCCAGCGTCGCGATGCAGGGCATCATCATCCAGAAGTTCGAGTATTCGCTGTCGTGCGAGGGAGTGGAGTTTTTCGCCGGGGACGCGGCGTTTGGGTATTTCAATCCTTCGGCGCTGGCCAACCAGGTGGGGCTGGATGGCGGGGCCCTGGTTGGACCCTGGCCTTCTGGCGCTGGAACGATCATCGATCTGCCGCGCCGTGGCGGGCATTTTGATTTGCTCGATCGAGTGACGGTGGCAGGCGATGGCGGGCGGCATGGCCTGGGATACGTGTATGGAGAGAAGGCCGTCGATCCGTTCGATTGGTTCTTCAGTAACCACTTCTATCAGGATCCGGTCATGCCCGGCTCGCTGGGCATTGAGGCCATGCTGGTGGCGCTTCAAGCGTTGGGGCCCGGCATTGGCCGGCAGCCGGCGGCGCATACCTTGGTGTGGAAGTACCGCGGACAGATCGTGCCCAGCCATGGGCGGATGTCTCTCGAACTGCACGTGAAGCGTGTAGAGCGCCAGCTCGGCGGCGTGCTGCGGGTGGCTGATGGCAGCTTGTGGCGAGACGATTTGCGGATTTACGAGGTGACGGACTTGGCGCTCGTGTTCCCGGAGGCGCGCTGAAAAAGTTTGGACGAAAACGTGCCGCCCCGGCCAGGGCGTGGCTCCCCGAAGCGCGGGTACAGCTCGGTGCAGCGTCGCCAGAGGGCTGGTCGGAGGTCCCTTCTGGCCTGCCGCCCGCACTTCTAGCATGCAGTTGCACTGGCATGGCGACCCTAGCCGGCTCGAGTTTGGTGTGGAGGCCTTGCAAGTACGCTTGCTTGATCTCGCGAGTGACTGCTTCCTGGTAGAAGTAGACGGAAGGCAAGGCGTGACGTCCGGCGGTGAGCTCGGAGCCGCGACTGGCGGCCTCAAGGTGCGCGGGTTCGCGCGGGAATTGCCTCCTGAGAACCTGGGAGATGCTGGGTTTCAGGCGGACTACGGCGTGTGCTTGAGCTATGCCGCGGGCTCCATGGCGAATGGCATCGCATCCGAAACGCTGGTTGCAGCGCTGGCAGAGCGAAGGATTCTCAGCTCATTTGGAGCGGCAGGGCTGCTGCCCGCACGGATTGGGGAGGCGATCGAGCGGCTGCGCGCGGCGGTGCCTGGCAAGCCGTATGCCTTCAACCTGATCCACAACCCAGCTGAGGAGGCGCTGGAGAGCGCGACGGTGGACCTGTATGTGGAGCGTGGGGTGAGCATCGTGGAGGCGTCGGCGTTCTTGGAGCTGACGCCGCACGTGGTGCGTTACCGGGCGGCTGGTTTGCAACAGCGAGCGGATGGCTCTATCGAGCGTGGTAACCGGCTGGTGGCCAAGGTGTCGCGGCGAGAAGTGGCGGCCAAGTTCCTGCGGCCAGCCCCGCCGGCTATGGTGGCTGATGCGGTAAGTCGCGGCGCCATCACCGAGCAGCAGGCCCGCATGGCCGAGCATGTGCCAATGTGCGACGACCTAACCGTCGAAGCGGACTCAGGCGGCCACACGGATAACCGGCCGCTGGTGGCGCTGCTGCCATCACTGATCGATCTGCGGGACGAGGTTCAGGCCGGCCAGCGGTGCGACCAAATGGTGCGCGTTGGCGCGGCGGGTGGCATCAGCACGCCGGCCGCGGCACTGGCGGCGCTGGCCATGGGGGCGGCCTATGTTGTGACTGGGTCGGTGAACCAGTCGTGCCGCGAGGCGGGGGTATCGGTGCACGCCAAACGGCTGCTGGGCCAGGCTGGCATGGCCGACGTGATGATGGCGCCCGCGGCCGACATGTTCGAGATGGGAGTGAGGGTTCAGCTGCTGAAGCGGGGCACGCTGTTCCCCATGCGAGCGCAGCATTTGTACGAGCTGTACCAGGACTACGACGGGCTTGAGGCCCTCCCCGAAGCGGAGCGGCAGCGGCTGGAGAACCAGTTTTTCCGCCGGAGCTTAGACGAGATATGGCTGGAAGTGCAGCGCTACTTCGATGCGCGCGACCCCGAGCAGCTGCGGTTAGCAACGGACAACCCCAAGCGCAAGATGGCGCTGGTGTTCCGCTGGTATCTCGGCCTATCGTCGCGCTGGGCCAACAGCGGCGAGGCCGGGCGCGAGATGGACTACCAGATCTGGTGTGGCCCGGCCATTGGCGTCTTCAACGATTGGGTGCGCGGCTCGTATTTGGAGGCGGTAGAGAGCCGATCGGTGGTGGACGTGGCGGGGCAAATCATGCACGGCGCGGCGTATTTGCACCGCATTCAGGCTTTGCAATTGCAGGGCGCGCGGCTGCCGGCGGAGGCGCTGCGCTACCGGCCTATTCCGTTGGACGGGGTGGACTCGCGGGTCCGAAATCGCGAGTTGGGCGATGAGCGTTGAGGTTTACGCTGTGGCGCGCTGGGCGATTTTGGTGTTGATCAGAGCGACGCTCGAGCCCACGGTTTCGAACTCTAAGAGATCATCCGGCACGAGGGTGATGTCGTACGTCCGCTCGATTTCAACTTGCAGGGCGAGGAGCACGGCCGAGTCGAGGCCCAGATCGGTGAGGCGAGTACTGGGATCGTCAATGCGCAGTGACTTGGGGATGCCGCCGCCGCGGACCAAAAGATCGCGCAGGTCGGCCAACGTGACGTGGTTCATGGTGCCTCCAGCCCCTGTGGTAGCGATCCAATCAGGCGGCGAGCCGCGCAATTGACTTCAAAGAGGGCGCGCTCCAAGGCTGCGCGGATATCTTCGACGCTGGCGCGGTCGGCCTGGCGGGCGGGATCGATGGGCGTGCTGGTGGTCAGCACGATGCGTGCGCCAGGCAGAGGCACGAGCGAGCGATCCCAGCGCGGCAGGGCCAGCGCGCGGCTGCAGGCCAGGGCGCAGGGCACCAGCACGGCGCCAGCGCTCTGCGCCAGGGCAACAATGGCTGCTTTGGCGCGGAAGGCGGGTCCAGCCGGACCATCGGCAGCCAAAAAGGCCATGTACCCCTGGCGTGTGAGCTGCAGCACCTGGGCCACGGAGCGCAGGCGCTCCAGCGGCCTGTCGCCGAGCGTAACCGTGGCGACATGCAGGCGCGCGGCATACCGCGCCAGCACGCGACCGCGGCGGTGGGGTAGCGTCATGATGACTGCCTGCTGGAGCGGCAGCAGCCTGCGGGCGGCGGCGATGGTGAGCATGGCCTGGCTGTGCCAGGCTACGCCGACTACGGCACGGCCATCCTCGGCAGGCGTGGCGATGGGGCCTAGGTCGCCCGCTTGCAAAATCGTAACCGCGCCCATGACGCGGCTGGCCTGGAACAGTATGTCGCCGCCGAGACAGTCGGCCAGGCGGGAAGGGGTGCACGCCATGCGACGTAAGCATAGGACGGAGGCGCAGTGATGAGCCAACCCAACCCTTCCATGCGGGGGGCCGAGGATGTGTCGGATGAACTGGCGGCACGGATGGCGCGCCAGCTGGTACTGGAGAACGCGGCGCAATTCGTGCGGGCCATAGAGGAGCGGACGTCGCTCGTGGCGGCGGAGGTGATGCAGGCTATTCGGCGGCTGCTGGTGCGTGGCGTGGGTAAGACCGCCAGGGTGGACGAGCGGCGGCCGCGGATCACCTTGCTGCCGGCTACGGCCGAGCGGCTGGAGCGCTACGCCTCAATGTGGGCCAGCATCGTGCCGTCACACGTCGAACTGCGGGCGACTGTCTCACTGCTGCTGGAGCGGCGCCACGGGGCGGCGGTGTCGAGCCTGCCGGCTGTGGCGCTGGCCCTGTCGCTGGCTGAGCCGGATGTGGCCGCGGCCCGGGTGGACTTCGCCGCGGACGTGGCGACATTTGTGCTGTCCCTGCCGGAGCGGCCCTCCGAGCCGGAAGATGACCGGCGCGTGCTGGAGGGCACGGTGGAGCGCGAGGTGCGGCTGGTGCGGCTGACGAAAGGCCAGGTGCTGCATCGCCAAGGAGATAAGCCTGATTGTTTCTACATCGTCATTTCAGGCCGGCTGCAAGTGGCGCTGCTGGACGAGGAGGGGCAAGACCAGCCATTCGCCGAGATCGACGCGGGCGGAACCGCGGGCGAGACGGAAGTGCTCACGGACGAGCCATGGCCGTCGACCATTCGGGCGCTGCGCGACAGCATGCTGGTGGCCCTGGACAGCGACGCCTGCCAGCGGCTCATCGAGCGCTATCCGCGCTTCCTCATGGCGGCCACTCACGTGGTCATCAGCCGGCTCAAGGCATACCAGACGGCGGCGCGCAGCGCAGCTCAGCCCCAGCCGCGCACGATAGTGGTGCTGCCGCTCAGCCAGGACGTCCCAGCTCATCAGTTCGCGGCCGCACTGGCCGGTGCGCTGGGGCAGATCGCGCCCGCGCGACACCTTCGCCGCCAACTGGCGGAAGAGGCGCTTGAACACGATGGGCTGATGGCCGACACCTATGATGAGCGCCTGGTTACTTGGCTGAACGAGCAGGAGGCGCGCTTCCCGTTTGTGGTGTACCAGGCCGAGCCCGAGCTGAATGGCTGGACGCGCCGCTGCCTGCGCCAGGCAGACCGGATCATGCTCCTGGCGCGCGCCAAAGATAGCCCCGCGCTGTCCCTGGTGGAGCTGCAGCTGGCCCGCGCGCCGGAAGGTGAGCTGCGGGAAAACGTAGAGCTGGTGCTGTTGTACGACCAAGACGTGGATCATCCCAGCGGCACGCGGCGCTGGCTGGAGCCGCGTTCGGTGCTCGATCACCACCACGCGCGGCTGGGCAACCGCGACGACTTCGGCCATCTCGCCCGGCGGCTGACGGGCCAGGCGGTGGGGTTGGTGCTGGGTGGTGGCGGCGCGCGGGCCTTCGCCTCCGTCGGCGCGCTCCTGGCCATCCACGAGAGCAACCTGCCCATCGACCTGGTGGGCGGCACCAGCGGCGGCTCCTTTTTCGCCGCGGCGTGCGCGCTGGGTTGGGACCAAGAACGCATGGTCGAGGTGGTGCGGACGATGATGTCCACGCGGCGGCAGACGCTGGACTACACGCTGCCGCTGGTATCGTTGCTGGCGGCCGGTAAGATGCGGCGCACGCTGGAAACGCTGTTCGGCGACACGATGATCGAGGATCTGTGGCGCCCGTTTTTCTGTGTGACCAGCAACCTGACGCGGGCGGAGATGATGGTGCATCGATCGGGACTGCTGCGGCACTACGTACGGGCCAGCTGCTCCGTGCCCACGGTGTTTCCACCAGTGCTGGAGGGGCAGGATCTGTTGGTGGACGGCATGCTCCTGAACAACCTGCCGGTAGATGTGATGAGCAACATCTCGCGCGGCGGGCCAATTATCGCCATTGATGTGAGCGCCAAGGAAGACAGGGTTCGGGACTTCCACTTTGGCGACAGCCTCTCCGCCAAGGACGTGATCCTGGGCCGGCTGCGGCCTGACAGGCAGCGGCGCATCAAGGCGCCATCGATCGTTGATATTGTGCTGCGAACCAGTGAAGTGGCAAGCATTTACGCGCGCAAGGCGCAGGCGCAACATGCCACGGTGTACGTGGCGCCGCCCGTGTCACAGTACGGGATGTTCGAGCGGGAGCATCTGAGCGATCTCTTCGACTTGGGCTACAGCAGCACGCGGGATGCTCTCGCCGGCTGGTTTGCCCGCTCCCCAGAGGCTTGCTCCTACCGTTCTTAACGATGCTGGCACCGGGCGGCGCAACCAGTTCGGCCCCGGGGGCACCATCGCCACGACATGCCGCCGCGTTTCCGAACCGGCCAGTATGCAGACAGCGTGCCTCATGAATTGGCACCAACGACTCACCCCAACCTGACCGAGTCCGCCTCCCGCGCGCCTGCATGGCGCACGAGGCACCGTGGTTCGCTTTTGCACATTCCCCGCCGAAATTGCCGGGGTGGCATAGAATGCTGCCAACTGAAGAAAAAGCGAGGAATGTGTCATGGCCAAGATCGTGGGTGGATTCGCTTCGTCGCATACGCCCCCGATGAGCGTTCCCGGCGAGCTCTGGGGGACGTACGCTGAGCGCGATCGGCGTAATAGTGAGCTGGTCAAGCCCCCCGAGGGCAAGCTGGTGAGTTATGACGAGCTGCTGGCCAGCGCTGAGCCAGCCATTGAAAAAGTGATCAACCAGGCGACGTTCGTCCAGCGCTTCGGGCACATCCAGAAGGGCTTGGACGAGCTCCGGACGCGCTTTGGCCAGACCAATCCAGACGTCATTGTGATGTTCGGCGACGACCAGGGCGAGCTCTTCTTTGACGATAACTACCCAGCCATCAACGTCTATTGGGGCGAACGTCTCAAGATGCTGCCGCGACCCATCACCGACAGCATGAGCGAGCCGGACAAGTACGCCGCGCGCGCCTATGGTGTGGACGAGCGCGACTACCCCATCGAGGCGGGCCTCGGCCTGCACGTCATTGAGTCGCTCACCGATCAGGACTTCGATGTCGCCCACTCGCGTTACATGAAGGAGGCTTACGGTGGCAGCATCGGCCCCGCTACCTGGTACCTCGAGAAGCAGCGCACTCGTTCACCACGGCCCTTTGGCATGCCCCATGCGTTCAGCTACCCGGTCAGCCGCTGGTTTGGTGGCATGTCGCCCGAGATGCTGCCCATCAGCATGAACACCTGCTATCCGCCGAACTGGATCAGCCCGCGGCGCGCGTTCGCGCTGGGCCGGGCCGTGCGCACGGCGGTCGAAGCGTGGGACAGCGACAAGACAGTCGCGTTCGGCTGCTCGGGCGGTCTCAGCCACTTCGTGGTGGACGAGGAGCTGGACCGGCGCGCCCTTGGCGCCTTGGCGGAGGCTGACGCCGAAGCGCTGATCACCCTGCCGCGCGCTCGCCTGCAATCGGCGGCCACCGAAATCCTCAATTGGGTTGCCGTGGCCGGCGCGATGGGTGCATCGCGGATGGAAGTGATCACCTACGAGCCTGGTTACCGTACCCCGGCGGGCACGGGTTGCGGCTGTGCCGTGGGAGCGTGGAACTAACCCTCGACCGGGCTGGCTTCGACAGACACGTCAAGCGGGGTGAACCGCCAAACCGCTTAGGCCGCTTTGGCGGGGCCTAAGAGCCGGTAGGCGAGTACACGCGCGGTCTTGGCGGGGGCCATGCGCGCGCGGGAGTAATTGACGGAGTTGTAATCATCCACCGAGGTCGCGGGCATCAGGTTAAGCGAGGGCGGATGATGACCGATGGAGAAGCGCGTGCCGGCTGCCTCATCGTCGGTCAGCACACTGGTGAGCTGGATTTCGGCCAGGTCGAGCCAGGGATGGGTAGCCAGCCCCCACGGCTTGGAAGCGTTGAACACCTCAGCATCGTCCATGCGGGTGGGCGTGTGCAGCTGATATTGGAGGTGGTAACGCACGCCCTCGTGCTGCACACGCTCGGCGAACTCGCGCCGCAGGTAGTCCTTGGGGCGGTCATCACCCGGCAGGCGGGCTTCACTGTCCCACACCTCAAGCAGCTCCGCCTGGTCTGGCAGGCCCGCTTCGGGGCCACGATTATCGGGGACCAGGCGGTACTTGACGTAACGCTCGCCACCATCAACGGTATGGAAGTACGTAGGGAATTCGCTGTAGAAGAACAGCTGTGAGAAGGAGGCGGGATTGCGGCGCACGCCGTCGCGCGCGGCGGTGAGGGCCGCCGGGAACTCCCTGAAATACGCCATAAGCTGCGTGATGTCGCGCGGGCCCTCGGAGCGGGTCATCTTGAGACGCATGGCGGTCCAACGCCAGAACATGTGCAGCGTCCAGAAGACGGGCGTTTCGCCGGTGTTCATCTCCAGGTCGAGCGGGCTCTCATAGTCGGAGTCGGCGAACTTGAGGGCCATGCCTCGGACCTGCAGGGTGGCGTCGTCGTCGTAGGTGGCGGATGAGTGGCGCATACGGCAGGCGAACTCACGGCCGGGTTGGTAAAAGTCGTGCTCAGGGAACCCGGGATCGTTAACAATGTGGATCGTTCCGCGTGCAATCACCCCGGTCATGTGTGACAGGCGCTTGCGCGTACGCAAGACATCCATGGTAACCATGGACTGGATGAAGGTGGTGAAGGCCCAAAGTTGTGTGCGCCCTAGTAGGCCGGACATGTGTGTGCCTCTCGTAATGCCGTCGCTCTAAGGATAATCTTAGTTGGCACCGAGCAGCTTTGTTGGCCGCCCGAAACCAGCCCCCTGGAGCATCACTCTGGTGAGACGTTCGAAAGTCTTGTCCGACCTGCCGGCATTGGATCCGCTGCGCGACTGCCAGCAGATACTGAAGCGCATGCTGACGTTTGACTTCCCCTTCGAGATGTTGCGCGCTGCCGAGTTCGGGTTGTTCAAGGCCTACTGCGTGCCTGAGATGTCTCGACTTTTGGACGCCACGCGGCAGATCTACGATCGGCCGCAGGCTCGCTACGAGAACACCATGTACTCCATCCTGGGGCTGATGGAGGAGGGACTGGAGAGTGATGAGGGCCGAGCCATGGCGCGGCACATGAACCACATGCACGGCCACTACAACATTGCGCCCAAGTACTACCGCTACACGCTGGCGGCGTCAGTCATGGAGAACATCAAGCTCATCGACAGTTACGGCTGGCGCCAGCTCACGCCCAAGGAGAAGCAGGCGCTGTTTGCTTTTTACGGGCGTGTGGCGAAGATGATGAACGCCGAATACTTCGACACCATCGACGAGCTGGCGCGCTACTACGAGGAGTTCGAGCTGACGGAGTTCGGCTTCAGCGTGGAGGGGCACTATCTGGCGGTGAAGAACATCAACCTGTTCGTCAGCTGGTACCCCAAGCGCCTGGCGCCCCTCGTGCGACGCTTTGCGCTGACCATGCTGGGCCCGCGCGTGCGTGCTGCCTGCGCCCTGCGCACGCCGCCACCGGTGGTGCAGCGGTTCATTTTAGGGTTGATGCTGCTGCGCGCCCAGGTGCTGCGCTACCTCCCGGCGCCTGAGGAGCCAGTCTCCGAGCCCAAGAAGTCGCACCTGTTCTACCGCGGCGGCTTCCAGGTGGAGCGGCTGCGGGAGTTCCAGGAGCCGGCGCCGGTCCCGGCTGAGATGCTGAAGCATCCCGATCACGGCCACATGGCAGCCTGATTTGGCTACCGCGGACGCCGCTGCTTTGGGGGTGTAAGCCGCGGCCTCGATGGCGAACCAAGTGTGCCTGGATAGGGTGCCGCGCCGCCTTCACACAAAGGGCGAGTTGGTGGGGAAGCCGAGAAGCGACCGGGCGACGGTTTGGAAGTGATCCCCGCGGGCCTGAACCTGCTGGCCGAGGGTGAGTAGATCGCGCAGGCGGCGCTGGAGGCCTTGTGTGGTGGAGATGGCGCTGGAGCCGGCGGCGTGGAAGGCAGCGGTGCCCACGTAAAGCCGCATCGTCGCGCAGGGTCGAACGGGCTCCCCGCGGCTCTTGGCCGTGGCGACGGCCAGCACCCAGGTGGCGTGGTGGCAGCCGCTCAAAAAGCC
>JBOGTU010000074.1:0-3616 GCA_050695655.1 Chloroflexota bacterium
CCCAGGCCCAGTGCCAGCGCAGCCCCCAGCGGCAGAAGCCGCTTCATCAATCCAACAGGCAAAGCATGCAGCACAGACATCAGTCCTACACAACGATTCGCCGAGCGGCCAGTGATGCGCTGACGGCCGCGCGTTCAGCGCCAGTATGGCGTGCGGGCGGAGATGCGACTCCGGCGCGGGCACGCCAATTGCTTGGCGTTGCGTGGCGCACCGGGGGTACACCCCCACCAGGTGTGACAAGTCTGCACTTCTGGAGTATGAAGAGTGCTTCGATCTCTCATTCGACCCGCGCGACTGGTTGCCGCCATCTCCGCGCTGACGCTGCTGCTGCCGCTCACCGCCCAAGCCCAAACCATCACTCCAACAGCCACCGCCACAGCTGCGCCAACCGCGACCGCCACCAGCACCACCACCCCCACACCTTCAACAACCCCCCAGGCCACCGCCACACCGGGGGCCACGGCCACGCCCAACGCCGCCACGCCGCATGATGCGCGCTACTTTGCGCAGACCGGCTTCCGCGTGGATAACGACACCTTCTGGAACTACTACAGCGCCCGGGGTGGCCTGGCGACCTTCGGCTATCCGACCTCGCGCACCTTTCAGTTCCTGGGCTTCACGACGCAGTTCTTCCAGCGACGCATCATGCAGCTGGGGCCTGATGGCCACGCACGCCTGCTGAACCTGTTCGACCAGGGGCTGTTCCCGTTCACCAACATCAACGGCTCAACCTTTCCCGCGCCCGATGCGACGCTGCAGGCGCAGGTGCCTCTGCCTAGTTCGGCCACCTATTCGAGCGATGTCATCACCTTCATTCAGCAGCACGCACCCAACACCTTCAATGGCCGCGCCACGAACTTCTGGAACACCTTCCTCAGCACCGTCACCCTGTCCCAGGCCTTCCCCAACGGCAATGGCAACACCAGCCTGCTGCCCGGGTTTGACCTCGAGATGTGGGGCGCCGTCACCAGCGCGCCAATGATCGATCCCGCTAACAACAACTTCATCTACCTGCGCTTTCAGCGGGGCATCATGATGTTCGACGGCTCAACCAACCTCACCCAGGGCGTGCTGCTGGCCGACTACTTCAAGGACGTCATCACCGGCCGGAACATCCCGGCCGGCCTGGACCTGCAGGCCCGCAACTCCAGCTTCTACAAGCAGTACAACGACGCGCTGCCCAACGGCCTCAACACCCCTGCCCTGCTGCCCGACACCAACATGCAGTTCGCCTTCGATCCTGAGTAAATGCGTGAATAAGAGGCCGGCGATGCAGGTCTCCGGCGGTGTGCCGAAAGTCCTATACAATCTGCAGCCGGCGATTGTAGCATCAGGCAAACGCCGGCGGGGAGTGATGGTCACACGGCGCTGATGGCAGGTGGTGGCATGAAAGTCCAGTTCTGGGGAACGCGAGGCTCTCTGCCGGTGCCGGGCCCCACGACGGTGCAGTTCGGCGGCAACACGTCGTGCGTGCAGATGTCCACGCGCGACGCGCTGATTGTGCTGGACTGCGGCACCGGCGCGCGAGCCCTGGGAAAGGCGCTTATGGCGCAGCGGCGGGCTCCTCTCGTAGGGCACTTGCTGCTCAGCCATACGCACTGGGATCACATCCAGGGTTTCCCCTTCTTCCAGCCGCTGCTCACCGCGGGCAACCACTTCACCATCTACGGCGCCTCCGAGCCCGGCACAACCCTACGCGACGTGCTGAGCGGGCAGATGGCCTACCCCTACTTCCCGCTGGGCCTGGCACAGCTCCAATCGCCCGCCGTGTATCGGGAAATCGGCGAAGAGCGCTTGCAGATCGGCGACGTCAGCGTCACCTCGCAGTTCCTCAACCACACCACGCTCACCCTGGGCTACCGCCTGGAGTGCGAAGGGGCCACAGTGGTGTACGCCACGGATACGGAGCCCTTCGGCAGCTATGGGCGCCAGCCGGGCGAGGATCGCTGCGCCTTTGCCCACGACGGTGATCGCCGCTTCGCCGCCTTCGTCGAGGGTGCCGACGTGCTGATTCACGATGCGCAGTACACCGCCGCGGAATATCCGGGCAAAATCGGCTGGGGGCACAGTCCGGTGGAGTACGCGGTCGAGATCGCCCTGGCCGCGCACGTACGGCACCTGGTGCTCTTTCACCATGATGTGGACCGCACGGACGCGCAAGTCAGCGATCTGGTGCACGCGGCCCGCGCCACGGTGCAGCGGAGGGGCGGCAGCCTCCAAGTGAGCGCGGCGGCCGAGGGCCTGGAGCTTGACGTCGCCAGGACCGGCGTTGCCCCGGAGCCTGAGGATGTGCGCTTTTCAGTGCTGGTAGCTGAGGATGACCCTGCCATCGCTGCTCTGGTAGCCGACACGCTGGGCGAGCTGAACGGTTGCCGGGTGTGCCTGGCGGCCGATGGGACCGAGGCGCTGGAGCTGGCGCGCGAAGTTCAGCCCGACTTGTTGCTGTTGGATATCGTGATGCCCGGGCTCGACGGCTACGAGCTCACCCAGCGCATCCGCGCCGATGAGAAGCTGAAGTTTGTGCCGGTGATCATTCTCACCGGGCAAGCCAGCGAAGCCACCGAAGCCGAAGGCTTCCACCTCGGCATCACCGACTTCATGCGCAAACCGTTCGCCCCTGCCCAGCTCAAAGCGCGCGTGCAGATGTGGCTGGAACGCCAGCTCGAGACACGCTCCCTGGGCCGCGTTCCAACGCCGGCCCCGTAATCAGCGGACTCGTGCGCCATGGTCGAGCTGGCCTCGCATCGACGCTTTGCCACCGATTTGCAGCACCATGGCGAGGCTGGCACGACCTTTGCGGAACGATGGCACCAGAGCATAGCCGGAAATTGCGTGAGATGACCTTTTCGTGCGAAGTTGGCGGATGCGACGCGGTAGCAGTGGTGCTGATCGATGGCGTCATGCTCTGCCCGGCGCACTACCGGCAGCTGCAGCGCGAGCTGCGCGACGAGGGCGATTCCCTCGTCTCCGGCCCCAGCGTGCGCGATCTGATCAGCGACCACCCCTCGCCCCCACGGCGGTAGGCCCGTTAGGCCGCCCGTGTTGGCTTGCCCGCCAGCTCCTACCGTTGCAGGCGCCGGCGGGAGCGCGTTGGCAGCGGCCGGGGCGAATTCAGCAGCAGCCACGCGGCCACGGCCACGAAGCTCCACAGCACAAGCGGCAGCAGGGCGCTCACCTGCAGCCGTGGCAGGTAAGCTACCGCCGGCGAGGCCAGAACCAGCTGCAGCCCCAGCAGGGCGTTGCTGGCGAGTCCGGCCAGCGGTCCCAGCCAGTTCCACAGTTGCCAAGCCGCCGCGGCCAGCAAAAACACCACCAGCCCCTGCACCACCCAAGCATCTGACGCCGGCCATAGCTGGGCGGCCTTCCCGCGCAGTGCCTGCCAGCGGGTTGCCGGTTGCGCCGGCCGCGCGGCGGCCAGCGCCAGGCGGTGCAGCTCGGTTTGCAGCGCCGTCGGAGGCGGTAGAACAACACTGGCGCGCAGCAGCGTGTCGAACCCGGCGGCGGAGCGCAGGGCGGCCGCGCAATCGGGACAGCCGGCGGCGTGCTGCCGCGCTTCCTCCATCCGGGCCGCATCGGGCAGCAGCAGCAGCTCGTTCAGCTCAGCGCAGTGCATGCC
>JBOGTU010000075.1:0-4982 GCA_050695655.1 Chloroflexota bacterium
CCAGTGGACGGCCGCGCCAGATGAACTGGCCACCGCCGCGTTTGCCGTACTGACGGCGGAGCGCGTCGGCGCCCAGCCCGACTATTTGCACGACCTGGCCCGCCGTGCCCTGCTGCTGGACGTTCCGAGGTCGATCAAAACTCGCGCTGAAGTCCAGCTGGGGGAGCTCACCATCACCCCCAAGCGGCACGCGGCCACCACCGGGCTGGTGGCGATGCACGACCTGGTGGGCGCGGTCACCGACGGCCGGGTCGCGAATCTGGAGGGCCTGGGCACCGACGCCCTTCTCGGCATCAGCGGGCGGGTGACCATCACCGACGCCATCGCCGTGCACATCCTCGTCCGTCTGCATGACGTTCGGCAGTTCCTCGGCCGAGACTATGGCCAGCACGAGCTCCTCGTGCAGATCGCGAGTCTCATGCTCGTCACCGGACAGAGCCTGGAGAAGTTGAGGCAAGCCCTGCGCGGGGTGGACGGCGCACCGGCGGGGTTGGCGAGGGACGACGACTTGCGCACCTGCGCCGAGGAGTTCTTTGACCTCAGCCACGCCATGGTTGGGCAGCCTATACGACTGAACGAGCTGGCGACACTGGGCGAAATGGGTCTTCGCACAGGTGGCCTGTCGCCCGTGGCGACGTCCGCGCTGACCGGACGACTTCCCGTGGCCGTCCAGGTGGATGCGCGGTACGTCGATCTGCCCACAGACGAGACCTTTGTTCGTGCCGTCGAGAAGCGGATCCGCGCGCTGGACCAACTCGTGCCGGTCGTCACGCGCGGCTGGCGTCTGCACGGGCAACCCCTGTCCTTCCACGCCAGCGTGGCCAGGTCACTGACGTTGGCCTGTGTCCGTCCGCAAAGGCGGCCGAGCCGCGCGGCGCATCTGGACGATGTCCGCACCATCGCGCTGGCCCTGGGCGATGCCCTGGAGAGCGCGACTGGTGCTGCGGCGATGGACCTCAACTGGGCCTCTGGCCTGCTGGTCGTCATGCTGGCCTGGGGGCCGAGGCCCTCTGAGATCGTTCGCTTCGTACCCAGCGACATCAGCGCGGCGCGTCAAGCCGTGCAGTGTCGCGCCAAGTCCGTCTATGCCACTGAAGAGCGCCTGTTCCCTTATACGCCTTTTATCCAGGAACTGCTCGGCGGCTTCATCGACACCGCGAGGCACCAACAACTCGCTGGCGGGCGCCTGTTTGGATGTTTCACATCGTCGCACTTGCGCCGCCATTTTCAGGAGATCGTTTCCCGGGTTGTGCCCTCGGCGCCGCCCTACGTACTGTACCAGTACCGCCATCTGTGCCTGACGCTGCGCGACAGCTGGGCTCGCACCGGCGAGCTCCAGGACTGGATGTTCAAGCGGGCCGTCGACGGCCACTCGCCCTGGTTGTTCTCGGATATCGCCGGTCACACCTTCACGGAGCTCTGTGAGCGGGCCGACGTCTACTGGCGTCGCTTGCTCCCAGAGCTCGGATTGACGCAGCGAACCCTGTACCTCGGTGCCTGACCCGTCCCGCGGCTATCGTGCGCATAGCGTCATCCGGGTCGGGCGAGTCGGTCCGCTCAGCCCGGCCATCTTCGACAAGCTGTGCGAGCGCCGCCGCGACCTGTGGGGGCTCCGTCTGACTAACGCCACAGAGACCGCCCAGGTCGCTGCCCTGGCGCTGCTGCTGCGCGGTCAGCTCTGCTGCGAGAATCCCATCGGCGCGTTGCGGCGGGTCCGGTTCCTGGACCTGTGCCTTGAGCCTGACGGCCTGTGGGTGCTCCTGCAGCCCGACTCGTATGAGCGTCCCTACCCGATCTTCCTGAGCCTGGAGGAGAGCATTCTGGTGCTGCGCCTGGCCATCGAAACCTGGCCGCTGGCGGCCAGCCCGGCCGACCGGCCGTTCGCGCTGGCCGGGCTCGAGACCGGCCAGGTGCTGGGGCGCATCGAGCGGCTGGCGGGCCTGCCACAGGGCAGCGTCACCCAACAGCATCTTGTAGCGGCCAACAGGCTGGCGCTGCACACGGCCGGCTTCCCTACCTCCGTCATGGCCTACCTCGCCGGAAAGCTGGATCCACTCTCGCTCCGTCTGGATGGCCCGCCAGACCGACCGAAAGACCGTCACGCGGTCCACGGGCCGTTCGAAGGCGTCCGGCATCATCTGGAGCAGCAACTCTACGCTGGCCGCGACGACAGCAGTGTGACGCACGGCCGTGTGCCCGAAAAGCTCGCTGCCTGGGTACTGGATCAAGCCAATGAGTGGCTGCTGGATCGCGGCGCGCGCCATGGCGTGCAGTCGGCGGAGGGGCTGCTTCGCGGGATCAGCACCCTCTCACTCCCGCCCACCGAGTGCAACGCCGGCTTCGCCCTGGCCGCTGGGCTCACTCTGGTCGATCGCCCGATGGCCGTGCACACGGCCCTGAGCTACTTGCGCGCCATCGACCAGGCGTCCATGGCTGCCGGGGATGATTTGCTCTGGCGTGGCGCCGGATGGCAGGCGATCCGGGGCCCATCTGGCGGACCGGTCCGGACAACGTTCCGCCAGCTGGCAGCGGTGCTGGGGACACCGCCCAGGGCTCCTCGACCGCCGCGCGAGCCGCGCACCGTGCACTACTTGTCGCACGAACTGGTGACCTTGGAGCAGCTCCTGGAGGATGTGGAGAAACTCGGTTTGTCGCCACTCGCCTGCGCGGGGCTGCAAGCGGAGGTCTGGCTGGATACACGCGTCCGCGACTCTGAAGGCAGGGGCGTTCTGCTGAGAGAGCTCTTACCCCAGTTCGAGACGGCGATGCTCTCCGACACCAAAAACAACAAGCCAGGCGCACGCGTCCTCCCGACCGCGGATAGCCCAGCGTTCACCCGCATGCGTGCCATGCTGCTGGCGAACCGGCTCAGGCTGGGCAACCGGCCGGTGTCCGCTCTGGACCCGGACTGCCCCGGCCCGACGCTGATCGAGTTCCTGGCTCATTACCGGATGACGCCACATGATCTGCGCGATCTTGAACCCAGCCGACGCTACCTCGAGAATCCAACGTCGTTAATCGAGAGCGCGCGACTGTTGGACCACAGCGGACCGGGCACCACGCTCCGAAGCTACGTCGTGGTGCACCATCTTGCCCAGCAGAAGATGGTTCGCGCGCTGTACGACGAACACGTCCACCTGCCACGCATGTACCTCCGCCGGATTACCGCGGCCAGAGGGATGCGTTCGCCCATCCTCCTGGACCTTACGTCATTGCGCCGATTGCCGCCGGTGATATTCCGCAAGAGGCTTTCTGTCCTCGAATAGCCCTCGGAGATCCTCGCGACGGTCGCCTCCCGCGCCGGGCGACGGTGCTGATCCGCTGCGCACCTGGTGCGCGTTCGAGCCAACCGGTCCCTGGCGACCAGGACCACGTGTTTGGGATATCCGGGGCGGCCGTCCCGGCTCTGGTGACCAGGCGTCAGGTGCACGCCGTACACTCTGTCGCTCACAATTTCCGCAGCGCGCCTTGCCCCGAGTAAGAGGACCGCAGAGTTGCCGTTTGGCACGCGTGATGGTTCCTCACAACAGGCAACCGGGCCTGAATGGTGCCGCGAAGGCCGGCGAGTAGGGAACCAGCGCAACCTGCAGGAGCTGGGTTGTTGCCATCCTCCGTTCGTCCGCGCTAACAGAGAGCAGTAGCGAGAGGGCCGCAGCCAAGAGAGTGTAATGGACGCGGTTGTTTGGACAGCCAGGAAGCCGTAATTCTGGAACATCAGGCGGCCCTGGAGCAGGTCGGCGCGAACAGCAGCCGGCGTTCGATAGCCGTGGCGCTGGACCAGCCAGCCGTGGTTGTAGCGATCCTTGAAGGCCAGCAGGGCGGTGCGTAGCTGCTCGATGGTCTCGAAGGTCTGGACCCACAGGAGCTGCTCCTTGAGGGTTTTGACAAATCTCTCAGAAACGCCGTTGGTTTCCGGCTCTCGTACGAAGGCCGGACTGGAGGCGATGCCCAAAAAACGCAGCTCGGTTTGGAAGGCATCGCTCATGAATTGGCTGCCGTGGTCGTGGCGCAGGCTGAGGCCCTGAGCGATCGCCTCGCGGTAGTCGCCGAACTGCTCACGCACGCCCTGGCGGATCGGCTCCAGAGCCTCAAAGCGCGTGCCGTGGCGTGCAGCGTGCAGCCCGATGCATTCGCCCGTGCAATGGTCCACAGCCAGGAAGACCGTCGCCACGCCTTCAGGCGTCCAGCAACTGGTGGCGTCGGTGCCCCACATCTCGTTGGGCCGGTCGGTGATGATGTGCCCCTCGTGGCTGGTTGGCTGTGGCAAGGTCCGGGCGCGGTTGGGTGCCAGCAGCTGGGCCGCGCGCATGAGGCGCAGCACACGCGGCTGGGAGGCCCGGATGCCCTCGATGCGCAGGCGAGCCCAGGCTTTACGGTAGCCCTCACCCAGGAAGGGCGACTTCCCCAGAACCCGAGAGATGTGTTCGGTCAGCGTCGCGTCAGTCCAGGAGGTTTTTGGTCCCCGCTTAGCTGGCAGCTGAGCAGGGCCGTCTCGGCGGACCTTGGCAGCGTAGACGCTGGAGCGCGGAATGTCCCAGGCCGCGCAGACCTTGACCAGACCGTAGATGGCACCGCTGGAGGGTGAAGTGGTCTGGCTCATGACTTCAGCCTCCGCAATGCCAAAGGGCGGGCCGCCTCCACCTGGCGGCAGCGCGTCAGCAGCAGCTCGTTATCCATGGTGATCTGACCGACCTTGGCCCGCAGCCGTAGGATCTCGTCGTCGCGCTCGTCGCCCGGCCGGCTCTTCAGTGCCGTCTGGCCAGCCGCCAGAACCCGGTCGCGCCAGTCACTGAGCGTGCCGCCGCTGACGCCCAACTCCCGGGACACGGCATCCAGCGTCTCGCCGCGCACCAGGCGCAGCACGGCCTCCATCTTCCGTTGGGCCGAGAACCGGCCTCGTTCCCCGCGGACCGGTCCTCCGTCCGCCGGCGCGAGGGTGCCCCGCGGGGCACCCTCGCGTTCTTTCTGACTCATCTCTCCGG
>JBOGTU010000076.1:0-19227 GCA_050695655.1 Chloroflexota bacterium
TGTATCACCAGTTCATGGAGCTGGCCGATGTGGATATCACCAGGACGCCCATGGAAGTGGGCCCCACCCTGCACTACATCATGGGTGGCGTGCGGGTGAACGCGGATACCACCGCCACGACGGTGCCTGGCCTGTTCGCCGCGGGCGAGGTGGCGGCCGGCCTGCATGGCGCCAACCGCCTGGGTGGCAACTCGCTGTCCGATTTGCTGGTGTTTGGCCGCCGAGCCGGCCAGCACGCTGCCGAGTACGCCACAGCGGGTGGTGCAGCCGGCGCCGTGAATCCCGCGCAGATCGAGCAGTACACCCATGACATGCTGGCGCCGTTCGAATCAACCGGTGGCGAGAACCCGTACACCATCCATACGGATCTGCAGGACTGCATGCAGAGTCTGGTGGGCATCATCCGCACCGAGGCGGAGCTGCTGCGCGCGGTTGATGAGCTCAAGAAGCTGAAGGAGCGCCTGAAGCGTGTGCATGTGGAGGGCCATCGCCAGTACAACCCGGGCTGGCACCTGGCGCTCGATCTGCACCATATGATCACCGCTTCGGAGGCCTGCGCGCGCGGCGCCATCGAACGCAAGGAGAGCCGTGGCGGCCACACCCGGGACGACTATCCCGAAGCCGACGCCAAGCTGGGTAAAGTGAACATCGTGGTTCGGCCCAAGGACGGCGAGCTCACCCTTACCCAGGAGCCGCTGCCGGAAATGCCGGCTGAGTTGCAAGAGTTGTTCGAGGAGGCCCACTGATGGCTGCAGCGGTCGCCGAAGCCAACCCCGCCGCGCCCGAGAACGCCACGAGCACTTACACCATGCGGGTGTGGCGGGGCGACAGCAGCGGCGGGCAGTTTCATGAGTACGTAGTGCCGGTGGAGGAGGGCATGGTGGTGCTGGATGTGATCCATCGCATCCAGGCCACGCAGGCCAATGACCTGGCTGTGCGCTGGAATTGCAAGGCAGGCAAGTGCGGCTCCTGCAGCGCCGAAATCAACGGCAAGCCGCGCCTCATGTGCATGACCCGCATGAATCTGTTTCAGCCGGGCGAAACTATCACCGTGTCGCCCATGCGGACCTTTCCCCTCATCCGCGACCTGGTAACGGACGTGTCGTTCAACTTCGAAAAGGCCAAGATGGTGCCCGCCTTCAAGCCCAAACCTAAAGAGGCGGACGGCACGCATCGCATGTTCCAGGAGGACGTGGATCGTGTCCAGGAATTCCACAAGTGCATCGAATGCTTCCTGTGCCAGGACGTCTGCCACGTCATCCGCAATCACGAAGAGAACAAGGCGGCCTTTGCCGGGCCACGCCTCTTTGTGCGGCTGGCCTCGCTGGAAATGCACCCGCT
Source organism: Chloroflexota bacterium (assembly GCA_050695655.1). Lineage (GTDB taxonomy): Bacteria > Chloroflexota > JAJPGV01 > JAJPGV01 > JAJPGV01 > DATKQD01. The sequence goes on from JBOGTU010000076.1 coordinate 1,342, forward strand.
TGATACGAACGACCGGCGCGAACTGCTCAAGGCCAAGGCTGGCCTGGGTTACTGCAACATCACCAAGTGCTGCACCGAGGTGTGCCCGGAGCACATCCACATCACCGATAATGCCATCATCCCGCTCAAGGAACGCGTCGTGTCGGAGTATTACGACCCCGTGCTGTGGGCTGTACGCAAGCTGACGGGGAAGAAGTAACCGTCGTGCCCAAAGCCACCGTCTACACCGAGGACGACTTCTCAGTCATCAAAGTCGGGCCCATGGGCCCCTATGGCAACAACGCCTACCTGCTGCACGACGCGGCCGCCAGGGACACGCTTCTGGTGGACATGCCGTTGGATGAGGCGCCACTGCTGGAGGCCATCGCCGAGGTGAACGTGCACCAGATCGTAGCCACGCACTGGCACAACGACCATTGGATGACCTACGACCCTGTGCGCCAGGCCACCCAGGCCCGCGTGCTGGTGGGCGACAAAGAGATTCGCATCCCGAAGGAGCGGATCGATGGTTTGCTGGCCGACGGGCAGGAGGTGAAGGTGGGCAGCAAGCGCATCACCATCATCCACACGCCGGGGCATACGCCTGGCAGCATCTGCCTCAAGATCGGCCGGGCGCTCATCAGCGGCGATACGCTCTTCAATGGTGGCCCGGGTCGCACCTCCGCGGCCGGCGACCTGCCCGCGATCATCAACTCCATCGTCAACAAACTGCACCCCCTGGACGCAGACGTGATGGTCCTGCCGGGCCATGGCGACAACACCACCATCGCCGACTCCCGCCAGCAGTATGCCGAGTACCTGAAGCACCCGCACCCGCCAACCTACTCCGGCGACGTGGAGTGGCTCAAAGGCGCCAGCTAGCCCGGGCACTCCCCTGGCTCCGGCAAGGAGCGCGAAAGGCTGGCGCCCGCGGTGCCCGCTTTGGCTGCTGGGCTAGGCAGCTCGCGCCGCGATGGAGGCGTGGACCATCCCGGACAACTCTGCCACACCGCCGCGCAACTCGCCCAAGGCGACTTGCAGTCCAATGACCGTCTCTTCCAGCTTGTCGACTCGCCGCGCGAGGGCCGCGATGTCGCCCTTTAGGCTGCTGAGGTCGCCTTTGAGCTCGTCCCTGAGGCTGCTGATATCCCCTTTCAGCTCACTCCTGAGGCTGCTGATATCCCCCTTCAGCTCACTCCTGAGGCTGCTGATATCGCCCTTGAGCTCGTCCCTGAGGTTGCTGATATCGCCCTTGAGCTCGCTCCTGAGGTCACTGATATCGCCCTTCAGGTCCGATCGCAGGGTTGCCGTTTCAGTCCGGATGAGGCTAAACAGCGATATGAAGGCGGCGCTCGCCGCGAGAATCGCGGCGACCAGCACCGCCCCGACCCCAATGATTGCCCAGAACTCCGCGCTCATTCAACCGGAGTGTAACTGCCCCGCTTTCTGGCGTGCAACTTGAAAACGCTGCCGCCGACCTGCCGGTAGTTGAGGGCCTGATGCACTGACCCTGGGGCGGTGGAGTCAGGGTGGGCTAAAATGCGCCCGATTGGATGAGGAGGAGCGCCAGAACGGTCTATTTGACCGAGCAACGGGGAGGCTGTTAGAAACCGCGACACATTCACCTCGTGTGTGGTTGAGCGCCCGCACTCCTCTGTCGAGGTTGGTTTCATGGGGCCGCGGCGCTCTTTCGTCCGAAGCTCCCTCGCGGCGTGCCAGGGCGGCGTTTCTGCTCGTTTCCACGCTGCTGGTGGTTCTCCCCGGAGACCGAACCGCCCTGCTGCCCGGGCTGCCGCTTAACATTCAGATCGCCGGTCCTGCCCTAGTGCTGGCCGGCGTCATCAGCCTCTGTGGCAAGCCAGGCCGCTGGGCGTGTGTCGCTCTCGGAACTCTCGCAGTCATCAAGCTGGCGGTGGTTCCGCTGGTCATCAAACACGGCCTGGTGGGCACATACTACGCCAGCGCCAACCTCTCTGGGCCGGTGGAGCAGGTTCGCCTGGACCGCCAGATCAACTTCTCGGATGACACCTTTCCGCTCGCGTTCTTCAACCAGGCTCAGTTCAACTTCACCAACCCTCCCATCGACCGCGATCAGTTGCCGTTCTCCGTGCGGTGGACCGGCCAAATCGTGGGCGGCCCGATCCATGTAACTGGCGACCACCGGTTTTTTGTGAACGGGTCGTCCATCGTCTTCGAAAAAGGCTGGTCGCCTCATGCCCGCATCTCGCTGAGCGGGGCGTCCGCGCTCTACCCGGTTGACTACACGAGAGGTCAGATCGCGGTTGGCGACATCGCCCGGTGGGCGGACGATGCCGTCGCTGTTATAGGCGCGCTGGTGCTGCTTCCCCTGCTGGCCGGCGTTCGCCTGGGCTGGGCTGGGGCGACGTTTCTCATCATGGCTGGCCAGGGTCTCTATCAAGCTGGGTTTCTGGTGGGGAAAACGCCGATTTTCGCCGCCGGCCAAGATTGGCTGCGATATGAGGGCGAGGCTCGCGATGTCCTTGCGCATGGCTGGCTGATGAACGGTGGCGCTGCCCTCTTCGCGGGCCAGCCCTTTTACCACCAGGCGTTCTACTCCTATTTCGTCGCTCTGGAACACCTCGTCACCGGGAGCGGAGTGGCGGGCATCACCTTCGGCAACTACCTGCTCTTGGCGGCGACGGTCGTGTTGCTCATGCTGTTGACCCGGGACCTGTTTGGCATGTTCCCCGGCCTCATCTGCTTGTTTCTTGGTGCTTGGTTTGCGGAGAAGTATCTTGTGGCGTCCGCGGGCTTGCTGATGTCGGAGAATCTGGCGTACCCGCTGTTGGCAGGCGGCTTTTACTTCTTCATCCGCTCTTGGCAGCGGCACGAAACCGGCAGCCTCCTTGCCTCGGCACTGCTGCTGGGGCTGGCCGCCGATACCCGATCCACTGTTGTGCTCGCCAGCTTCGGACCGGTGGTCTGGTTGTTATGGCAGCGACGCTGGCAGGCAACGACTCTATTTATCGCCTTCTTTGCCATGCCGCTTGCTTTAGTGGTGCTTCGAAACTTTCTCGTGTCCGGCCAGCCGGCGCTTTTGCCGAGTTATGGGTTCTTCAATATCCGTCTTACGCACCCCGTGCCGGCGGGTGTTCGATACACGGTTCCCGCGGGCGCAGATGCTGACCGGGCGGCGGTTCTGGCCTACATCCGCCAGCGTCCACTGGAGTTCATTGGACAGTCCTTTGCTCAGGCGGCGAGAATGTTTGGCCTGCCGCCCAGGGGCGGCGATGTGCTCGCCAACCTCGGCCTCAGCGCTCTTTGGGTGCTGTGGCTGGGCTGTTTGATTTTCGTACGCAAAGCCCGCGCCAGCCTGGGCGCGCTGGTGCTTAACCTGTTCGTGGTGCAGCAAGTGGGCGCCGTGCTCCTGTTTGGGCTGTTCATCGAATATGGCGTCCGTGTTGCCACACTCGCCCTTCTCTGCTTGCTGCCATTCGCAGCGGCGGCGCTCGCACAGCTGGCCCGGCTGGCGCAAAATCCTTCATGGTTGCCGCCCTTGCTCGCGGTGGCGATTCCGCTGTCGAGTATCAACCTGCCGGCAGGGCCGACATTGGTTGCCGCCGCCGCCATTGGGGCGCCCAACCGAGACATTCGCATAGTGAGCGCACAGCTCCCAGCACAAGCGGCCCCCGGTCAGACAGTGGCTCTTGGCATCCACTGGCTGGTCCTGAATACGCCGCACGCTGCCTATATGCTCTACTACCGGGTCATCGACATGGCAGGTCGCTTGGCCTTTGCCGGTGAGGCTCCGCCCTGGCCGCTTGGCGCCGCCGCGAATCCCTGGGACAACACGCAACCCACCGCCACCTGGACAACGGGCGAGCAGTTCGATGGCAACTATCATGTCGCCATTCCGACCGGGCTTGCTCCGGGGATGTACAGCCTGCAGGTGGGGCTGTATTCACGCCGCCCGAATATAGTGCTCGAAGATGGGAGGCTGAGCCTGCCGCTCTCGATTGGGCACGCGCAAATTGGTCCGCCCGTCACGTTCCGGAGTATTCCGCGGGCCGCGGAGCGGCCGCTGGCGATGTTCGGATCGGTCGAACTGGAGAGCATCCACGCCAGCCCCACGGGCGTGACGCTGACCTGGAAGGACCGGCGGCCCATGGACTCCGACTACAGCGTTTTCGTTCATGCGCTCGCCTCGGATGGCCACGTTGTCGCGCAGAATGACTCCGCGCCAGCCTCTGGTGCCTGGCCGACATCGAGCTGGGTGCGTGGTGATGTGATCGTCGACCGTCACTCCCTGCCGCTCCCACCATCTACTGCTCTGCTTGAAGTTGGGCTGTATGACCCGCGCACCGGACAAAGGCTCCAGACGCTGACTGGCACCAGCGCATTCCGCGAGGATATTGCCGGTATATGGATGTCGCCGACCTCCAGTGTCACGCGGAAGCACCAATACGCCGCAGTAGTGGTTCGGTGATCGGCTGAAAATGCCGAGAGGACGAGTGCGGTCGGGGATTTCCAAGAGTGGGGCGCGGCATTGACCTCCCAATGGCGCCCTGCCTTCTCCTCAGCACAGCTCCTCCCGGCCAGCTGTGTGGGTCGAGGCCGAGCTTACGCGGCCTCAGGCAGCGTCGGCGAGACGCAGCACCTGGGACACGGCTGCCGCGGGCAAGGGGCCACTGTTTACATAATCAATAGCGGCATGTAATTGCGCCAAGCTGGAGAAGCCGATCAGTATGGTCGAGATGCCCGGTGTTGCCAGCGCCAGCCGGAAACTCAGCTCGTACGGCCCGGCCAGTCCCAGCTCGGCGGCCAGAGCAGCCAACCGCTCACCTCTGCTCAGGTGCCCGCCAATGTCGTGGCCCTCGATGATCGCGTAGCCGGGGTCACCCGCGTTGGCATGGCGGCTGGCTTGCAGAGTGCCGGCCGCCATCACGCGAATGTTGATCACGCCCATGCCGGCCGCCGTGGCGTCGGCGATGAGGCCGCTCATGTCTTGCTCTCCGCCGCGATAGCCCGCGTAACCAGCGCTGGGGTTGACCGCGTTGAAGTACGCCTGCACTGTTTCGAAGCGGCGCGAGAGGATCACCTGACGGATCCCCGCGGTGGCACCCAGACCGGTGATGCCGATGTGGCGAGCCAGCCCCTCATTCCGGATGGTCTCGAAGGCGGAGGCCACCTCGTTCAGCACCTCTTCCGGCGCCAGCTGGCTGTCGCTGGGCGGGTTGGCGATGGGCGTATGGAGCTGGAGCAGGTCCACGCTGTCGTGGTTCAGGCGCTTCAGACTGGCGGTGACTGACGCATGCACGGCGCCAGGCACGTCGGCCAGCTGGTCGCGCGTCAAACGAACCTTCGTGCCTACGCGCACGCGATTCCACGCGCCGAGCTCGCCCAGTACGCGGCCCAGGTTGCGTTCGGATGCGCCATTGCCGTAGCCGGGCGCGGTGTCGAAGTAGGTGATGCCCGCGGTGAGGGCTCGCTCGACGGCTGCCCGCTGCTCCGTTGGATCGCCCTTGGTCATGAGGCCGCCGATGTCGCCACAGCCGTAACCCAGCGCGGAGACACTCAGCCCGGTGCTGCCCAGTGCGCGTGATTCCATGTCAGGTATTGTCGCTCAGCCGCGGGTGCATCCCATCTCCTTCTTGGAAAGAGATGAGGGTGACGGTGGGCCGCCGCCAAGGTGATGCTGCCGTCCTGAACCCCCATGCCTGCCGGCCCGGCACGCTATAGCAGCCCTCGCTGAGGGTTAGAGGGCTCCAGCCTGTCGCAGCGCGCCGATCTCCGCGGCGCTCAAACCCAGCTCATCGCGCAGGATTTCGTTGGTATGCTCGCCCAACAGCGGCGGCGGGCGGTCGATTGTGGCCGGCGTGACGGAAAGCCTGAAGGGCGGCGCCACCAGCTTCACCGAGCCGGCGCTGGGGTGTGGTATCTCGGCCACCATTCCGCGCGTCGCTACGTGCGCATCGTTCAGTATGGCCGGCACGGTGTTGATGGGCGCCACTGGGACACCGGCCGCGCTGAGCTGCTCCAGCCACTCGTCGGCCGTGCGCTGGCGGAAAGTCGGCTCCAGCAGGCTCAGCAACTGTTGGCGATGTTCGATGCGCGCCGGGTTGGTGGCAAAGCGCACATCTGCCGCCAGCCCAGGCTGGCCGAGGGCCCGGGCCAGCGCCTGGAACTGTGAATCATTGCCCACGGCCACAACAAACCAGCGGTCGCGCGCGGCAAAAGCCTGGTAGGGCACCACCGTAGCATGCGCATTGCCGTAGCGCAGCGGATCCTGGCCATTCACCAGGTATGAGCTGGCCACGTTTACCAGGCCGGCCAGGGCGCTGTCCAGCAGGGAGATTTCGATGTGCTGCCCCTGGCCAGTGCGATCGCGATGGCGGAGTGCCGCCTGCACGGCGATGCCCGCGTACAAGCCGGCGAGAACGTCCACAATCGCCACACCAAACTTCATGGGCTCGCCGTCCGGCGCTCCGGTGATGCTCATCAGCCCGCTCATGGCCTGAATCGCGAAGTCGTAGCCCGGCCGGTCCTGGTAGGGACTTCCGGCACCGTAGCCAGTGAAGGAGCAGTACACCAGCCCCGGGTGCAGGGCGGAGAGCCGTTTGTAGCCGAGCCCCAAGGCCTCCATGTCCCCGAACTTGAAGTTCTCCAGCAGCACATCCGCCCGCTGCGCCAGCCGCACACAGATGTCCCGCGCCGCCGGATGCTTGAGGTTGAGGGTGATACTCCGCTTGTTGCGGTTTGCGCTCAGGTAGTAGGCGCTCTCGCCTCCGGCCGACGGGGGGGCCCAGGCCCGGCTGTCGTCACCCTGGCCAGGGCGCTCCACTTTGATGACGTTGGCTCCGAGATCCCCCAGCAGCATGGCGCAGTATGGCCCGGCAAGCACGCGCGACAGGTCCAGCACAGTCACGTCATCCAGTGGCCTGGGTGTGCGGTCCCCTGCCACGCCTTCGCCCACGCTCATCGCCGCCGCCAGCTGGTGCGGCCGCGGCGCCGCTGGTGCCCCACGCCTGGCCGATTGAGACTCGAAGCTTGCCTGAGATTCACGTTGACATCCAGCTTACCGGAGCACGACCTGTCCGCTCGCCGCCGCATGGATGAACCACATCGGTCAGCCCGCCGCCTTGTCCCTTGCGAGCATGAGCCCACTTCCCTATACTCACCCTGCGGGGTGGAGCAGCGGCAGCTCGTCGGGCTCATAACCCGAAGGTCGTCAGTTCGAATCTGACCCCCGCAACAACAGAGGCAAAGAGACTACTGTTCGATAGCGCTCACGAGATGGCGCAGGCCTTCCTGATCGATGGCAATGACATCGATGCGCCAGTCGCCTTCGTAGTGCTTGTACGCCACATACGCCTCGCCCAGGCGCGCGAGGCGCCGTTGCTTGGTCGCGGTGACGGAGGCCTCGGGGGTGACATCACGGCCGGATGTTCGGGTGCGCACCTCCACCAGCACCAAGGTCTCGCCCTGGCTGGCGACGATGTCCAGCTCGCAAATGAGGTGCGCCAAGTTCCTTTCTATGATGCGGTAGCCCTGCTTGGCCAGGTAGGCCGCGGCCTGGTCCTCGCCTCTGCGACCCAGCCCTGCTCGCGCGTCCACTGCCTATCTGGCCTGGCTGCCGCTGATACCTGCAGCACCCACCGGGCGGTGAGATCGGCACAAAGGCGGCACGTTCTGCCCAAGCAAACGGAGTGGAACGACGCCTGGTTGCGTAGCAATGTCTGGAGCAATCTCACTGAACCGGCAAATGACGCTAGGGTAGCCCGTAAGGGCAACTGCCCGCTTGACGGGTCCAAGGTGGACGCGGTTCTGCCGCCTCCCGTCTTGTTCCTGCAACCCAAGGCGCTTGCCTTCACCACCAAGCGCTCCCCGGCAGCTGCATCTCGTCGGCCTGAGGCGCGCCGGCGAAGCCGGACGCCTGTGCCCGGCTGAATGGTGTGATTTCCGCGGCGGTTACGCCTTCTGGCTTGGGTGGAGGCAGGTGATGATGGCGTCGATCACCGGCTTGGTTTCGTTTGGGCCTCGAACAGCGATGGAGTCAACGCCAGCCTCTTTCGCCGGATAGTCGTTCCCTCCCTCGAACAGAGCGTCGCCAATGAAGATCATGTCCGGTATGGCGATACCCAGAATGTCCCGCAGCTTCCTGATTCCATAGGCCTTGTCGATACCCGGTTTGGTGACGTCAATTGACGTGGCTCCGCCGAGCCGGACGGAAAACTCGGGGAGGTGAGTATTGAGAATGTTCTGGATGGCCTTTCGCTTTTCGAAGTCCGGGTCCCACCTGGTCTTTTCTTCCAGCGGAGCTTGCTGCCCCAGCGCAGAAAAGGTGATCTGGCTGCCACGATCCTCGATGACTTCACCCCAGACCTTTTGGGCCCTGAAGCCGGCCTCCGCCAGAGCTTTGTGGAAAGAATCGATGATCTTTGCCTTCTCCTCGGGGCTGAGGTCTTCGGAATAGATCTTCTTCCAGTCGTCGCTTTCGTAGCTGAAAAACTGTGTTCCGCAAGTGGGCAGGAGTGAGAGATGCACGAGGCGCTCGTCCTGGGGCAGGTTGGAGAGGAGCTGCTTTTCAAACTGCGGCCATCCTCCCCCGGAAATGACCGCGACCTTCACGACAGCCAGAAGGTGGTGCAGCCGTGTCGCCATCTCGCCATCGAGTGACGATTTACTTTCGGCAAGCGTGCCGTCGAGATCGAACGCAACGAGCTTCTTCACTATCGATCCACCTTTGAGATTACGGGCAGCGCCCTGCTGCTGTAAAAATGGGGCGGGCAGTCTTCGAGTTGACCATAGCTTAGGCGGTCAGGCCTTGGGGTTGGGTGGCGTGCACGGGAGCGGACACAGCGACCGGGCTACTTTGGGGTGACAATACAGCGGACTATACTGAGGGAAATGGCAATGGCTACACGGCTGGCACCGGCGCTGGATGCGCGAGGTGCGCGGGAAATTGTTCGGCGCGCGCTGGCTGAGGATATTGGCACGGGCGATCTGACGACCGGCCTGACCGTGGCGCCCGAGAGCCGCGCAACGGCGGCCATCGTGGCCAAGGCGGCGGGTGTGGTGGCCGGTCTGCCGGTGGCCGAGCTCACCTTTCGCGAGCTCGACCCCGGCGTGCACTGGCAGAGCGGCGTGAGCGATGGCGATTGGGTGCTTCCGGGCGTGCAACTGGCCCGCCTGGAAGGCCTGGCCGCGGCGATTCTCAGCGGGGAGCGCACGGCGCTGAACTTCATTCAGCGAATGTCCGGCATTGCCACGGCCGCGCATGAGATGGTGCGGCTGGTGGATGGCCGGGCCACCATCATTGACACGCGCAAAACGGTGCCGGGGCTGCGGCTGCTCGATAAGTACGCGGTGGCCGCGGGTGGCGCCCGCAATCACCGTGTGGGGCTGTTCGATGGCGTGCTCCTCAAGGAAAACCACCTGCGCGCCGGCGGCGGCATTGCCGAAACGGTGCGCCACTGCCGGGCCGGCGTGCCTTTGCTCACCAAGATTGAGGTCGAGGTCACCAACCTGCAGGAGCTGGATCAAGCGCTGGCCGCGGGCGCGGATGTGGTGCTGCTGGATAACATGTCGGCGCAGCAGATGCGTGAGGCTGTGGCGCGGACGGCCGGCCGTGCGCTGCTGGAAGCTTCCGGCAACGTGACGCTGGAAACGGTGCACGAAATCGCCGCGACCGGTGTGGATTTCATCTCGTCAGGGGCACTCACCCATTCGGTGAAGGCCCTGGATATCAGCTTGTTGGTGGAACTATGACGGTTGCAACCGAGCCTCAGGCAGGCTTTCAGGTCGACGTATTGTCGCCGAAGGACATGGCACTGGTGGAGGAGATCCAGGCGCTCAAGCGCCAGTGTGGCGCCGTCATCCTGGCGCACAACTACCAGTTGCCTGCCATTCAGGATCTGGCAGATTTCACCGGCGACTCGCTGGGCCTCTCGCGCCAGGCCGCCGCGATGGAGGGCAACCTGATCGTCTTCTGCGGCGTGCACTTCATGGCGGAAACCGCGTCCATCCTCTGCCCTCGCAAGACTGTGCTGCTGCCCGACCTCACCGCCGGCTGCTCGCTGGCCGACACCATCACGGCTCAGCAGCTGCGGGAGTGGAAGGCGCAGTTCCCCGGTGCCGTGGTCGTTTCCTACGTCAACACCACGGCCGAAGTGAAGGCCGAGAGCGACTATTGCTGCACCTCGGGCAATGCCGTGCAGATCGTGCAGTCCATCCCGGAGGATCGGGAGATTCTCTTCTTGCCGGACATGTTCCTGGGCGCGCACGTGGAGCGGATGAGCGGGCGCAAGATGCACGTGTGGATGGGCGAGTGCCACGTCCATGCGGGCATCGATCCAGAGGCGCTGGGTGCGCTGGCCGCCCAACATCCCCAGGCGGAGGCACTCATCCACCCCGAGTGTGGCTGCACCACGCCGCTGCTGTATCTCGCCTCGGAAGGCAGGCTGCCGGTGCCGATGCGAGTCATGTCCACTGAGGGTATGGTGCGCCAGGTGACCTCGTCGCCGGCCCAAGAGTTCATTGTGGCGACGGAGATTGGCATCCTGCACCGCATGCGCCAGGCCGCGCCGGGCAAGACGTTCGTGCCGGCCAACCCCAAGGCATCATGTCGCTACATGAAGCAGATCACGCTCGAAAAGGTGCGCGACGCGCTCCGCTACGGTCAGTTTGAGGTGCGAGTGCCCGAGGATGTTGCCATCCGCGCGCGGTTGCCCATCGAGCGGATGACGGCCATCGGCTGAAGGCAACGGCCGTTGAAAGCGGAAGGGCGCGGGCGATGCCGGGCCTGGTGGATCAGGTTCGGGCGCACGGCGTGAGTGAGGGCGAGCCAGGGGGCGCGGCGCCGCGGCGGCGGCGGCTGGTCGAGCTGCTGGTTCACGCGGTGGGGCCGGTCACGGGCTCAGAACTGGCGGAGCTGCTGGGCGTAAGCCGGCAGGTTGTGGTGCAGGATTGCGCGCTGCTGCGCGCCGCCGGCGAAGACATCATCAGTACGCCCCGTGGGTACGTGCTGCCAGCGGTGCCAAAAGGCGAGCGCACCGTGCTGGCCTCCCGGCACGACCGTGATCACACTGTGGACGAGCTGTATATCCTGGTGGACCACGGCCTCACTGTGGTGGATGTGGTCGTGGAGCACTCGCTCTACGGTGAGCTGCGAGGGCTGCTTATGCTCTCGTCTCGGCAGGATGTTGCAGAGTTTGCCGAGCGGCTGGCCAGCCAGGAGGTCAGCCTGCTCTCCGAGCTCACCGGCGGTGTGCACCTGCACACGGTGGAAGCGCCCAGCCAGGCGCGCCTGGAGAGTGCCCGCGCTGCCCTGCGCGAACGTGGCTTTCTGATCGAGTAGGCTGGCTTGCCCTGCTCGCCCGCTAGCGGTGGCGACCGAGGAGCGAATCCGCGATCACCATCTGCTGAATCTGGGTGGTGCCCTCGTAAATTTCCAGAATCTTGGCGTCGCGATAATGGCGCTCGGCTGGAAAGTCGCGGGTGTAGCCCGCGCCACCGTGCACCTGCACATTGGCGTCCGCGGCGGCCACCGCCGTGCGGGATGCGAACAGCTTGGCCATGGAGCCAGCGGTGCCTGCCGGGCGGCCATGGTCCCGCAGCCAGGCCGCGTGCAGGGTCAGCCAGCGGGTTGCCTCGATGTTGGTGGCTACATCGGCCAGGATGGCGCGGATGCTCTGGAAGTGCCCGATCAGCTCGCCAAACGCCTCGCGCTGGCCGGCGTAGGCGGCTGCCTCCTCCAGGCAGGCCATGGCGATGCCGGCCGCCTGCGCGCCGATGCCGAAGCGGCCGCTATCGAGCGTGGCCAGCGCAATGGGGAAGCCCTGCCCCGGTGCACCCACCAGGCGGTCGCGCGAAACGCGGGCATCTTCGAAGTGCACTTGCACGGTGCTGGACCCGCGAATGCCCATAGTCCGCTCCTTGCGCCCCACGGTCAGCCCGGGTGTATCCCGGTCCACCACCAGGCAGCTGATGCCCTTCTGCTTCTGGGTGGCGTCTGTTCGCACGAAAACGACGAACACGCCTGCCTCGCCGCCGTTGGAAGCCCAGGCTTTGCTGCCATTCAGCACGTAGTCGGCACCGTCTGCGCGCGCGGTGGTCTGCAGCCCGGCGGCATCGGACCCAGAGCCGGGCTCTGACAGGCAGAAGGCGCCCAGCAGCCGCCCTTGCGCCAGCTCCGGCAGGTAGCGCCGCTTATGAGCCTCACTGGCATACGTCAGCAGTGGCCAGCACACCAGGCCGTTCATGCTGGACATGACGACCCCGTGCGAGGCGCACGCCCGCGAAATCTCCTGTGTGGCCAGCGCCAGGCTCACGAAGTCTGCGCCCGGGCCCCCGTACTCCGCTGGGATGTTCATGCCGAGAAGCCCCATTTCGCCCAGCTTCGTGACCGTGGCCTTCGGAAAGCTGGCCTCGTCGTCGATCCGCGCGGCAATGGGCGCGATCTCGGCTTCGGCGAAGGCGCGCGTCGTGCGCCGGATCTCCTCCTGCTCAGTAGTGAGGTCGAAGTTCATTGGGTTGCCAGCATCAAAGGCCAGCGGCTGTGGCTCGTCATGAAGCAATTGTGCCGGACCGTGTTGCCCGAGCGAAACCAGCACGTCCCGTATAGTGAATGGCTGAAGAGTGAGCGGAGGGATGAGCAGATGCCGGAGTTGAATGCCGCCGCGGCGCGCGCCATGTGCGACGCGGCCATGAACCATGCACAGGGTGAAGGCTGGCGCGTGAGTGTGGCAGTGCTGGATGCCGGCGGGCACGTGCTGGAGATCAGCCGCATGGACGGCTGCAACTTCCTCGCGCCGGACATCGCGCGCGGCAAGGCTTATGGCGCAGCTGCATGGAAGATTCCCTCGGCCGACTTGAGCCAGCGCTTTGGGCAGATCCCGAGCGCCACGCCCAGCATGGTCGCCGCCAGCGGCCAGCGCGTGGTGCTGGTGCAGGGCGCCCTGCCCGTGTGGGCTGGCAGCCACTGTGTCGGCGCTATTGGCGTGAGTGGCGTCCGCTCCGAGCAAGATGAAGCCTGTGCCCGCGCCGGCCTGGAAGCGGCCGGGTTCACCTCCGCCACGGCCTGAGAGGCTGCCCGGCGATGCCCTTGGACGAAGGCCAATTGCGGCAGCCGGCGGTGAAGGCGGCCAACTGGTGGCGCATCGCTCAGCGCGAAGCGCGGCTGGCCGTGCTGCAGCGCTTGGACCTGCCGGACGCGCTCGCCGGCACGCCCTGGGAGCAGATTGGTCCCGGCGTGCGCGACAGCATCGCCCACGAAACGGTGGGCCGGCAGTAGGGCTTGGCATGCCGGTGGAGAAGGCGGCGCCGCGGGCACATGGTGGGTGGGGTAGCCACGGTGCCGAAGCGCGGACTGCATGGCGTCCGTAGCGCTGGTTCCCCGTCGCCTGGTTTTGGCCGTCAGCCTGGTACTGGGGATTGTGCTCGCCGGCGTGATCGGCTACAGCGCCATCGAGCATTGGAGCTGGTTCGATGCGTTGTACATGACCGTTACGGCGCTCACCACGCTGGGTGGTGGCGAGGTGCGGCCACTTTCTACGCCCGGGCGCGTCTTCACTCTGCTGCTGGTAGTTGCTGGCGTGGGGACAGTGACCTACACGGTGCTGCTGCTGGTGGGCTACGTCCTGGAGGGAGAGCTGAACCAGAGGTTCGGCTTACGGAGGGTGAGGCGTAGGGTGCAACGTCTTGAGAACCACTTCGTGCTGTGCGGTTACGGCCGCGTAGGCCGCGAGATCGCGCACCAATTCGCGGCTGAGGGCGTGCCCTTCGTGGTGATCGACCTCAACGAAGGGCCGTTGGGCCAGGCAGCCACGCACGGCTACCTGGTGGTAACCGGCAATGCCGCTCAGGTGGAGGTGCTCCAGCAGGCTGGGCTGGAGCGCGCCCGAGGCCTCGTCACCGCCGTGGACAGCGACGCGGACAACATCTATGTCACGCTCTCGGCGCGCGTGCTGCGCCCCAACCTGTTCATCGTGGCCCGCGCCAACGATCCCGAGGCGGAGCCCAAGCTACGGCTGGCGGGCGCCAACCGCATCATCTCGCCTTACACCATCGGCGGGCGCCGCATGGCCAGTGTCGCCCTCTCGCCCACCGCCACCGACTTCATCGACGCCATCCTTTCCGGCGGCAACGCCGAGCTCTCGCTGGAGGCACTGCCTGTGCCAGCGGGGTCGACGTGCATTGGCCTGCCGCTGGAGAGCTTGCTCACCGGCAGCGGCACCACCATCCTGGCGGTGAAGCGAAGCGACGAGATGATCTACCGGCCGGCCGCTGGCTTGCTGCTGAAGATGGGCGATGAGCTTATCGCCGCCGGCCCCACCCAGGATGTGCGCCGCCTGGATGGGGCGCTGCAGGGCGGCCTAGTGTCCCCCCACAAGAAAACGACCTGAGGCGTCACGCCGCCAGCAGAATCGCTCACCGCCGCGGCTTGAGGCGGTGGGCCTAGCGTGGCAAATCGCGTCCCAGTTCAGCGCAGCGAGCGGTAGGCTTGGCGCGCGGGTAGAATCGGGCGAGTATTCGGACTTCAACGAGCGCGCTCGGCCCCGTGGTCGCGCGGCGCGAGGCAGGAGTGACATTGGCCTTCAGCTGGGCGGAGCGATACGCGGAGCGCGTGGGCTGCTTCCAGGGCAGCGCCATCCGAGAGATGCTCCACTGGGCGCAGCTCCCGGGCATGATCTCGCTCAGCGGCGGCATGCCGGCGCCCGAGCTGTTCCCCGTGGAGGCCTTTCGGCGCTTCGCCAACCAGGTGCTGGATGAAGCGCCGGGGCAGGCCCTCCAGTACGGCATCACCGAAGGTTTCGTACCCCTGCGCGAGTGGATTGTGGAGCACCTGGGCCGAAAGGGCATGAGCGTCTCCACGGATGGCGTGCTGATCACCAACGGCTCGCAGCAGGCGGTGGACCTCATCTCGAAGGTGCTGATCAACCCGGGCGACACGGTGGCTGTGGAGCGGCCATCGTTCATCGGCGCGCTGCAGGCGTTCGAGTCGTATCAAGCGCGCTTCCTCTCGGTCGACACCGACGACGAGGGCCTGATCGTCGATGACCTGCGGCGCCTCCTGGCGGCCGGAGACCAGGTGAAGCTGGTGTACGCGCAGCCCAACTTCCAGAACCCCTCGGGCGTCTCCATGTCCGCCGCGCGGCGGCAGCAGCTGGCGCAGCTGGCGCTGGAGCAGGGGCTGGTGCTCCTGGAGGACGATCCCTACGCCGAGCTGATCTATGAAGGCGATCCTCTGCCGCCGATCAAGACCTATGGCGCAAGCGACCAGACCTTGTACCTCGGTACGGTGTCCAAGATTGTGGCGCCCGGAATCCGCATCGGCTGGGTGGCGGGTGCGCCGGAACTGGTGGCCAAGCTGGCGCTGGGCAAGCAGTGCACCGACCTGCACACGGACATGTTCCTCCAGCGTATCGTCAACCTCTACCTGCGCAGCGGCGAACTCCCTCGCCACATCGCCACCCTGCAGGCGGCCTATCGTGAGCGGCGCGATGCCATGCTCGCCGCTATTGCCGCCCATTTCCCGAGCGAGGTACGCTGCACTCGCCCACACGGCGGCCTGTTCGTATGGGCGCGGCTGCCCGAGGGTGTGAATGCGCTGAATTTCATTCAAGAAGCCGTGGACCAACGCGTCATGTTCATCGGCGGCGCCGGCTTCTACCGCGACGGCACCGGCCAGAACACCATGCGCCTCAATTTCTCAAATGCCCAGCCGGACACCATTCGCGAGGGCATCGCGCGCCTCGGTACCGTCCTGAAACATCACCTCGCCGCGCGCTGAGGCCCGCGCTCGGCGGATGCTACGATGCGCCAAAGGGTCAAGCCGACTTCGTCTGCCCCGGGGCCTGGGCTTGTCAGAGGCAACCCTGAAGTGTTCATGTGGGATCCGGAACATTGAGAGGAGTATCGAATGGCCAAGATACGACATATCGCTATCAGAAGTGAGGACGTAGCGGCAACGGCAAGCTTCTTTCAGGAGGTGTTCGGCCTGCAACTGGTCCAGCAGCGACCGAGCGGGCCGATTGACCTCTCCGATGGTGAAGTCAACATCACCCTGCTGCCCTTGAGCCTGGGCGCTGGCGAGGGGCGCGACATCAAGCCCGGCTTTGAGCACATCGGCTTCGGCGTGGACGACGCCGACGCGACCCGCCAGCGCCTTTTAGAGCACGGCGCCCGCGAGCTTGCGCCCGTCAACCTGGGCGATGCCTACTTCGAGTCCAAGTACCAGTCTTCAGATGGCCTCATTGTGGACGTGGGCCACTGGCGCTTGTGACGAGGTTGGACATCGCGAGCTGACGGCGGATGGTCAGGCGAATCAACCGAGAAGCGCGGCCTCGCCTGCCCTCTCAGTTAGGCGGCCGCTGCCACCCGGGCAGATGCGATCCGCGCCCCTTCCACCAGCGATGCCAGCTTGGCCCACATGATCGTTGGCACCTGGCGCTGAAGGCCGGAGGTCTGGGCAAAACCGCAGTCACTGCTGGCAATAACGTTCTCGCGCCCGACCAGCCGCGCCAGCCGCGTCAGCCGCTGCGCCACCAGCTCGGGGTGTTCCACGTGGCTAATCGCATGGCTGATCACGCCCGGGATCAGCATCTTTCCCGCGGGCAGCTTCACGTCCTGCCACACCGTCCATTCCCACTCGTGGCGCGGATTCGCCGCCTCGATGCTGCAGCCCTGGGCTTTCACCTGCAGGACCAGGTCCACGATGTCGCGCAGCGGCACATCGCTGGTGTGCGGCCCTGGCCAGCTGCCCCAGCACACGTGGTAGCGCACCTGTTCTTCGGGAATGCCTCGTAGCGCGTGGTTAATGACTTCCACTGACTGTGCCACCCAGCCGCGGTAGTCTCGGCCCTCGGCCACGAAGCGATCCCACCAGTGCGTCAGGATGGCGTCGTCCAGCTGAACAATGAGGCCCGCGTCGGTGATCGTCTGGTATTCCTCGTGCAGCGCGTCGGCCAGGGCGAAGCGGTACTCCTCATCGGTCTTGTAGTACTCGTTCACGTGATCCACTGAGATGCTGGTGGGCGATACGACCGGCAGGAAAGCGTCCTCCAGTGGGTGCCCGGCAGCTTTCAGCGCGGCCACGAAATTGTCAACATCGCGCTGCATGAAGGGCTTGCCCGTGTAGCGGAGCGGTTCCACGCACACGTGCTGCTGCCAGCCCAGGCCGGTCATCATGTTGTTTTCCCAGAAATCAGGGTAGCGTTGCTGGTCACGACCGAGGAAGCCGATCGCAGGCGGCTGCGTGGGTCGCACCTCGTAGCCCGCCAGGCGCTCCATGACGTAGGTGAACCAGCTTGACTTGCCGTACTCGCCATCCGAGATGATGTCCACGCCGAGTTCGTGTTGCTGGCGCACCACGTCGGCCACCGCCCTGGTCAGCGACTCCGGGTTGCCGGTGGGGCTCAACCCCAGCCCATCCACGCCACCGGCCGCGGCAAGTGCCGAAACCTCAGGCGGACGAATCAAGCTGCCCACGTGCGTGGTCAGAATCCGCTGCGTACTGCGCCTCATACAGCTGCCCCCTCGAAGACGTTAGTCCACGGTCCTTCGGCTAGTCAGCCGCTGGTGCCACATTAGCATGGGAACTGGGGCTTGAGGCGTGAGAAGTGAGGCGGCGGAAAGCAACACTGCCGGCCTGAGATGGGCCGGCAGTGTTGGTGAAGGGGCTGGCGTGAGGGTTGGAGGTGGTGGCCGAAGCCGCTCACGTCCCAAATCCCACGTCTCACCCCTCAAATAAGGCAGCCCTGGCGATGACCTATCTTCCCAGGGGGTTGCCCCCCAAGTATTGTCGGCGCTGGCACGTTTCTCGACCGTGTTCGGGATGGGAACGGGTGGGGCCATGCCGCACGCATCACCAAGCAGCTGGGGACAAGAAAAGGGAAGGAGCGTGGCGGCGAACCGGGGGCGCGCATTCTTTCCCTGCTCACGTGAGCT